>JAFZOA010000662.1 GCA_017550775.1 Ruminiclostridium sp.
GGAATATCGAAAACTGTAAGAAAGCGCGAAAAGAAAGGTGTTTCTGAATAAATTTAACACAAGGCGTTCAAAATACAACAAATCCCTCCGACATTCATATGCCGGAGGGAATACTTTTATAGTTGTTTTAATACCTCTTTAATATCCTCGTCAATACAGATACTTCTGTCCGCGATCTCACCGGGCGCATACGCCTGACCGTAGTTTATGCAGGCGTACACCGCGTTCTCATTGCGCCTTGTCATTTTCCAGAACGGAAATTTTATTATGCCGGGAGTATTCATTCCTACACCGAGTTCAAGGAACAGAATATGCTGCCCGTCATGCTCGCCTAAGAAGTATTCGTAGTTCAGCGAAGCCTTATGCCACCCCTCGTCCTCGACAAAGGTATAGTCAGCACGCAGGTTCATCGACATCGGCTCTCCGCATACGGGACAATGCGGCACAAGTTCAGTCGGAACGCGCATATCCTTCTGCTGCTCAAACATTTTTCTAACGGTTTCTTCATTGTCGTATGTCTTTTGATGACAAGGCTCGATGCATTGCCACAAGCCGTAATCGCCCTGCGTGTAGAACAGCCGTGACTTGTCAAAACCCGCCTTTTGGAACTGATGATCGACGTTCGTGGTCAGCACAAAATAATCCTTGTCCTTCACAAGCTCAAACAGCTTTTTGTATGTGCCGTTATCGACATCCATATATCGGTTTATGTAGATGTAGCGTGACCAATACGCCCATTGTTCCTCCAAAGAGTCGAACGGATAAAACCCGCCTGAATACATATCGCGGAATCCGTATTTCTGCACAAAGTCACCGAAATATTTTTGCAGTCTTTCTCCGCTGTAGGTAAACCCCGCGGCTGTGGACAGCCCTGCGCCCGCGCCGATAACAACAGCCTCGGCGGTTTCAAGCTCGTGTTTCAGGCGCAGGGTCTCAGCCGAGAAGTCTGTCGTAGATGTCGTAGTCTGTTTCTGTAAATACATTGAAGATCACCTCGATCTCATTCCGGTGCAGATATTCCCGCACTGTTTTTACTGCAATTTCAGCCGCTTCTCTCTGCGGAAATCCGAACACACCTGTTGAAATACAGCAGAACGCTATACTTCCGACGTTGTTTGCGTCTGCAATATCAAGACAGCTTTTGTAGCAGCTTTCAAGCAGTCTGCAATGCTCGTCGGTAAGCGCCCCCTGCACAATGGGTCCGACCGTGTGAATAACATAGTTGCACGGCAGATTGTATGCGGGAGTTATTTTTGCTGTTCCAGTCGGTTCTTCGTGACCCTGTTCCCGCATTATTTCAGCACACTTTTCACGAAGCCTGATACCCGCGAAAGTATGAATACAGTTGTCTATGCAGTTGTGACAGGGCGAGTAACAGCCTGTCATCCCCGAATTTGCGGCGTTTACTATAGCACCGCATTTCAGCGTGGTTATGTCGCCGCGCCAAAGGTAGATATGCGGCTCGCGTAGAGTTAATTCCGCAATATCGGTAATGCCTTTTTTCGCTGTCAGTCCGGTCAGTAGCTCGTCCTCGGCTTTGTAGTATTCCTCACTTGCGGGAGCCGCCGGACGCACATTTACAAGACTGCGATAAATCCGGAATTTGTCCTGCTCATTTTCGGGTATAGCGATATTCTCGCCACGCTCCGAGAGAAGATATTTTATCAGATATTCAAGTTTGCTCATGAAATCACCTCGCAATGACCGCGCTTACGGGACATACAGCGGCGCAGTTCCCGCAATGCAGACAATTCTCCTGTCGTATCGCAGCTTTCCCGTCAGTTATGTCAATGCAGCTCTGCGGGCAAACATCGAGACAGCTTCCGCAGCCGATGCAGTCATCGGTGATGATGTAGCCGGTATGCTCCTCGGCTGCCCCGCCGAAGGAAAAGCTCGCGCGTTCTATCGGCTTCTTTGACAGGTCAAAGCACTCGCCGATTCCCTCATAAACCTTGAACACGGTCAGCGCCTTTACGCTTTCATCGGTCGGGTAGATCTCGTGCATATACGGATTTTTCTCAAACAGCAGCGGCAGCATATCCGCACCGACTTCCTTGACTTTGCCGCGAACGGATACTGCGACACAGTGCATTGTGTCTTCGCCCTTCATACCCGAAAGCGCAAGGTATTCGCGCTTTTTCAGTCTATCATAGAAATTCTTTCCCTTTGCGGTAAGAAAGTACAATCCGCCTTCGTCGCTGTGCATCATATCTATCACGCAGGTCACGGGCAAGCCCTCGTCGTCAACTGTTGCAACAACTGTCGAATGTATCTGTGTGACTATATAATCAAGATAATCTTTTGCTGTCATATATAAATCCCCTTACACAAAGAGTGTGCCGACTATAAGCCCGCACACTCTTTTTTATTCCTCGGAAATGATCTTCTTTGTATCCGCCACGACATCTGCGAGAGTAACGCTTTTAAGCTCGTTCTCCATTGCCGCCTGAACAGCAGAAAGCCTACCGTCCATGACTTTATGAATATTCCGCCCGACGGGGCATTTTGCATTCGGGTTCTCGTGGAAGTGGAACAGCCCCTCATCATTGTCTATGCAGTCAACAGCAGTATATACATCATACAGCGTGATCTCGTTCAAGGACTTGGCAAGGTGTGCGCCGCCGCTGCCCTGACGAGTATTTAAGATGCCCGCACTTCTTAACTGTGCAAGCACGTTCCGTATGATCACGGCGTTCACACCCGTGCTGCCGGAAAGAAATTCGCTTGTTACGCGCATTTCATCTCCAAACACATCAATACAGGTGATAATATGCACCGCCGTTGTAAATCTGCTTGTTATCTGCATAGTATATGCTCCTTATTCTCTTACCACACTGATGCGCTGCCTGATATGGTCGCCGTTTGCAATCTCATCGACCATTGCAATAGCGTAATCCGCATAGCTTATTATGCTCTCGCCCTTTGAGTTGAGCGTAAGCTCCTCGCCAGCGAGAATGTATTTGCCTGTGCGCTCACCGTCAGCCTGAAAATCTCCGGCAGGACTGATAAATGTCCACTTGACATCATCTCTCTTGCGGAGTTCTTCAAGCTCCTGTCCCTGAGCTTTTGCGAGAGGTAAGAACATTGCGGGGAAATCCGCGCCGTCCTTGACCTGAACGGTGTGCTCGGGGTTCACATAAAGGCTGCCTGCACCGCCGACTACGAGAAGTCTGGTATCGGTTCCCGAAAGCAGGTCGCAGAGGTGCTGCGAAGTCTTGACGTGCATAGGCTGATCCTCGTCCTTCCACGCTCCGAAACCGTCAACCACTGCGTCAAAGCCTGCGAGGTCGGCTTTTGTCAGCTCCATTATGTCCTTCTTGATGTAAGTCTTTGCGCCGCTTTTATTATCATCTTCGCGTGCGAAGCCTGTTACCTCAAAGCCTCTGTCCTGTGCTTCCTTGACTACCTTCTGCGCAACTCTGCCGTTTGCTGCCACAACTGCGATCTTTTTCATGGTGAATACCTCCTGATTATAACATAAAAGTTGGATTTTGTAAAGCTGTAACATTTGTTGTTTCAACTTTCTGATGTGAGTATAACACAAATCTTCAAA
>JAFZOA010000663.1 GCA_017550775.1 Ruminiclostridium sp.
ACTGAACGCCGTATATCGGGTATTCGAGGTGCCGGACCGCCATGACCTCGCCGTCCGCCGTCCGCGCCGTGACTTTAAGACATTCAGGGAGCGTCGCGTCGTCCGCGGCAAGGGAATGATACCTCGCAACGAGAGCGCGCTCAGGGAGTCCCGCGAAAAGCTTGCAGCCGGTGTCGAACGTTACCTCGGACTGCTTACCGTGCATAAGGCGCTTGGCGTAGGTTATCGTTGCTCCGAACGCGGCGCATATCGCCTGATGCCCGAGGCACACTCCGAGAGTGGGTATCTCTGCGCCGAGCACGGAAGCTACTTCTATAATGTTTCCCGCGTCCTCGGGACGGCCGGGACCGGGTGAGATCACGATGCGTGCCGGGTGAAGCTCCCTTATCTGCTCAACGGAAAGCTCGTCGTTGCGGACGACTTTTATGTCCGGCTCGATCTCGCCTAAATACTGGTACAGGTTGTACGAAAAGCTGTCATAGTTGTCGATTAGCAGTATCATGTGTCAAGCTCACCCGCCTTTTCCAGTGCGTTTATAACCGCCTTAGCCTTGTTAATGCACTCGTTGTATTCGTTCTCGGGAACGGAGTCGGCTACTATACCCGCACCGCTGCGGACGAACACCTTCCCGTTCTTCTTGTAGGCTATCCTTATTGCGATGCAGGTGTCCATGTCGCCGTTGAACGCCACATATCCTATCGCACCGCCGTAGATGCCGCGCTTGTTGTTCTCTATCTCGTTTATGAGCCTGCACGCTCTTATCTTCGGAGCGCCGGAGAGCGTTCCCGCCGGAAGCACCGCGTTCACCGCGTCTATCGCATCGCAGTCCTCGCGTATCTCGCCGCGGACTGTCGAGCCTATGTGCATGACGTGGGAGAACCGCTCTATCGAGTGGAGCTTCTCGACCTCTACCGTGCCGAACCGACTTACTCTTCCGAGGTCGTTTCGCCCGAGATCGACCAGCATATTGTGCTCGGCGAGCTCCTTCTCGTCACGCAGCAGCTCCTCCTCAAGCTCCTTGTCCTCTCTCTCGTTCTTTCCGCGGGGACGGGTGCCGGCGAGCGGGAAGGTGTGGAGCACGCCGTTTTCGAGCTTCACGAGCGTTTCCGGAGAAGCGCCCGCGACCTCCACGTCCGTACCGGAGAAGTAGAACATATACGGCGAGGGGTTGATAGTGCGGAGCATTCTGTAGGTGTTGAGCAGGCTTCCCTCAAACGGGGCGCTGAGCCGGTTGGAAAGCACGATCTGGAACACGTCGCCTTCCTTTATATAGTGCTTTGCCTTCTCGACCATGCCGCAGTAGGTCTCCTTGTCAAAGAGCGGGGTGATGTCGCCGGTTATCTTTCCGGCGGGCTCACGCTTGCGCTCGCCGTTTTTGAGCAGGTCGATCAGATTGGTGAGCTCTCTTTTTGCCCGGTTGTACTCGGTCTCAATGTTGTCCGGGTCGTCGAGTCGGATATTCGCGATGAGGATTATCTTCTGGAGCGCGTTGTCGAACGCTATCACCTTGTCGAACAGCATCAGATCAACGTCCTTGAAGCTCTCGGTATCCTCGGTATCTGTCTTTATGGACGGCTCGCTGTAGTTAAGGAAGTCGAAGGAGAAGTACCCCACAAGTCCGCCGGTGAACGCGGGGAGGTAGTCGAGCTTCGGGCTCCTGTACTTCCCGAGGAGCTGTCTTATGAAGCTTGCGGGGTCATCGGTCTTAACGCTGAGGTCGCCGGCTTTCATCTCGCCGTCAACGCAGGTGAGTGAGAGCTTCGGGTCACAGCCGAGGAAGGTGTATCTTCCGTAGACCGCCTGCTGAGACACCGATTCGAGCATATATACGTGCGTGGACACGTTTTTGAGTATGCTCAGCACTCTCATGGGGGTGAAAAGGTCGGACAGTATCTCACAGCTCACGGGGAACACGTCGTACTTGCCTTCCGCCGCGTACTGCTTTACCGTCTCGATGTCGGGTTTAAATCTGCACATTTTTGTTACCATTCCTTTCGTTTTTCTTGCTTGCGCCGGAACGGAGATCGTTTCTGTTCGCCGAACAGCTTTTCCTGCGTTCGTCCTAAAACAAAAACCCGTCCCTGAACTTTACAAAAGTCAAGGACGAGTATAACTCGCGGTGCCACCTTGATTCACGACAGTAAGCCGTGCCCTTTGCGGGATACAAGCATATCCCCGACAATTGACGTATGTCCTCACGTCGCAGTTTACCCGGAGGCTTCCGCCTTTAACCCGACTGCGCCCTCTGCGGGCCACTTGACGACCTGTTTCACGTCCGGCTCTCACCTTCCCGGACTCTCTGTTGAGTCATGTATCGCCTTTATCTCCGCATCAACGGTTTAATTAATCATATCACAAAATAATAAGGTTGTCAATACTTTTGAGAAAAAATTTTTCGGCTTTATATCGGCATATAGTGATCTCTCCCCCGCACAGGTCGGAAGAGAGATCATATATGGTCTTGTCGTACAGCCGTATTAAGGCTGTCAATAAGTCAGAACTATCTCCCCGCCGTTCAGGAAGCTCTCGATATTCGAGAACAGCTGAGTGGCGTACATACGGCGCGTCTTGAACAGGTTCTCGCCGTTGAGATTGATTATCACCTTGCGGTCGGTATTCGACTCATACAGCCTTACAACGTCCTTGCCGTCAACACCGTCGGCCTTGTCGATGTAGTTGTAGGTGATCTCTGCGATAAGCTCACCCTTGTCCTCGTCAAGATAAAGCTCCTCTCCGGAAGCCGATATAAGGTACTGGTACAGGTTCTTGAACGCGCTTTCCTCGCATTTCTCGCCGTTCACGGTGAACTCCGCGACCTCGTCCTTGTTCTCCCCGGACTCCTCGACAAGCTTAATGCCAAGCTCAATGCTGCGCCCTGTATTGTCGCTGTAATCTATCGAATCCACATCGTAGATGTACGGCATCAGGAACAGCCTTGAAATAAGCTTCGCGGGATCCACCGAAAGCGCGCTTATGCTGTCCCGCGAGAATCTGTACAGTATCCCCGGGTGCTCGCTGGAAATGCCGTAGAAGCCGGTAAGCTTCTCAGTGGTCGTTCCGTCCTCGTTTTCGACCTCTTCCTTTATCGCACCGCCTATCGTGACGGTGTAGGTCTTCATGTTCGTCTCTGTTGTGATGACGCAGTTGGGTATATCAAGCCCGAAAAGCGGATAATCTGCCTCCGAAAGATCGACTGCGATCACCTTCTCCGCCGTGATACCGAAAGCGCTGTACGCGAAGGTCGGACCGTCGGTCAGGTCAACATACGCGCTGTACGGGCTCATCATGCGGTAGGAATAGACCTCTATCGCGCCTTCCTCGTTGGTGAGGATATTTTCAAGCACGATCGGGTCTTCAAGGTCAACGCGCTCTACGGTAAGCTTCATTACTTCCTCGCTGCCGCTCTGATCGTATGCGGGTGTAGCTTCGGTGCTCACAAAGCTGAACTCGTTGTTCATGTAGCTCGAAACTCTGCTCTTGTAGGCGGTGTACACCTTCTTGCCGTCGGGAGTCACATAAACCGCAGTCGTCGTGTTCGGAACGTCGTCACCTATCATAAGCGTAAATCCGGTGTCGTCGCCGAAAGTCGTCTTCACGGTCGCCTTCGGGGTATCAAGCCCGTACTTTGCAAGCTCTGAGCTGTCGGAGACCTCCTCCGCGAACTCCCTCGCCTCGAACGACGCGGCGTACCCGACAGCCGTTGAGAGCGATCCGGTCTCAAGCGGAGCCGAAGCCGGCATACCCTCTATCGTCCAGATGACATCTCCGTTCGCGTCGGTATTGCCGCTCGGAACGACGGTGAACGCACCGTCCGCGTTGTCTATGACCACGCTCTTTACGTCCTGCTCGTCGCGGTCGGACAGGGCAAGCTCCGCATCCGCTGTGGACGACACGGGTGTCGCGAACTCGTCGGGCTTGCTTGTTTCTTCCGGCTGCGGCGCTGTAAGCATGAGCAGTGCCGCGACGCCGCCGAGGACGCCGAGCCCTACGAGAGAGAATATGATTATCTTAGCGTTCTTTCCCATTACAGTCTTCTTCTCCTTGCCCATACCACGATACCTATGATTATGATGATAACGGGTATGACTACGGCGAATGTGATGCCGATAGCGAGCTGTGTGCCGCGGTCGATCTGATATGTCTCGGCTGTGAAGGACTTCTCGACTATCTTTATGGTCTCGCCGTTCTGCTCGGAGTTGGTATCGAACAGTGCGAGCGCGACTTCGCCGTTGCTGTAGTTGGAAGCGGTGGTGTAGTAGCCTGCGAAGAGCTGGTCACTTCCGACCGCGATGACCTTGCTGTATACCGGGTCAGTACCGCCCTCGAACTGCACCTTCGATGCTTCCACGATAACGTCAAAGCTTGTGAGGTCGGCTTCGGAGGGCTGCCATGAGTCATCCGCGTCGAACGGGAACATAAGGCACTGGTCACCGTATGTGGACGCGATCACGGTGTTGGCAAAGTTGCTGTTGTTCTCCCAGAGAGGAGTAACGGGGCGTACCGGATAAGCGACAAACTTCGCGGAGGACGATATCTTCATGTTCCCGTAGTACGCGGAGTCTTCGTTAAGCTCGATATCCTGCATTATCGGCATGGTGGAGCCGGTGTAGTACGCGTGGCTCGCGTCGTACTGGAGGATATATCCCTTGCCTACGGAAATACCCCATTCCGCGAGGTATTCGTCAAGCTTCGGAGTCTCGGCAGCGTCGGCGCTCGCGATATACACGAGGTTCTTGCCGTACTTGCCGCCGTTCGAGAGCCATTCGTCGATCTTGTTGATCGAGTCGTCGCTGTAATCCTTGGTCGCACCGTGGATAACGATGATATCCGTCTCGGCGGGGATAGCCTCAACACGCTCTATATCGCAGGTATCGGTGACATAGGCGTTGGAGGTGAGTATGTCGGTAAGCGCGGAGCTGTCGGACTCGCCGTAGCCTGTAAGGAACGTAACGACGGTCGGATTTTCGAGCGAGACGGACTGGATCGCGGAAACGAGCTGTTCCTCCGCATAGCTCGAATAGTCGGTCACGGTGTAGCCGTAATAGTTGACGTACATGCTTGCTTCGCTGTAATCGTACTTGTTGCCGTCGCTGAGCGTGTACTTCATGAAGTCGCTGATCGAAAGTATGCGGTATCTTCCGGTCTTTCCGCTCTCAACTATGACCTGATAGTTCTTGAGATCCTCGACGAACCGGTTGGAGAAATCGGGGTCTGTGATAAGGTTGACGTACTTGACGGAGAACCGTCTGTTGAGCGCGGTCATCTTGTCCAGGAACTCAACGGTCTGCTTGTAAATGTCGCCGGCATTGGTGAGAACATCTCTCTCTGCGGTGACGTAGAAGCTCACGTCGTCGTCAACGCCCTTGATATATTCCTCGGTCTCCGCACCGAGAGTGAATATTGCTCCCGTGGTGAGGTCGGCTTCGATGTTGAAGCGGTCGAGGACGAGGTTCAGAATAACGTTCACCAGCACTACCGCGGCAATGAATATCACCGTGAATACTACCGCCAGCGAGCCGTGCCTGAATTTCTTGCTTTTGAAAGGATTTTTGGACGCGCCCTTTTTCTTATCGGGCTTTTTTCCGTCTTCGGGCTTTTTCGCGGCAGCCTGCTCTGTTCCGGCGGTCTGCTCGCCTTCCGCGGTCATATCCTTTATTTCTTCATTTTCTGCCATTTACTTATCGGCTCCTTTATATTGTCAAAGCGCAGCGATACTGCGTTCATGATTTCTGTTACTGAGTGAGCATTAAGCCCAGCGTCTGCGTTCGAGCACTCTTACCGTGAGGAACAGGAATATCACGATTATGCTCAGGAAGAATATCACTCCGCTGAGGCTGAAAATACCGGTTGTGAACTCGTAGTAGCGGTCGAACACCGCGAGCTTGGAGATCATGTCGGAAATGAACTGCACCGGGATTATCGAAGCTATCACAGTTATGAGCGACAGCGCCACATTCACGGCGATAGAGCCGATAGCCGCGACCATCTGGCTCTCGGTGAGGGTGGAAACGAACAGTCCCGCCGACACGAACACTCCGCCTATAAGCGCGAGCGCCACGAAGTTACCGAGGATTATCGCCCAGTTCACGGTGGCAAGGAAGCTCATCACCACGCCGTAGCTCAGCATTACAAGGTCGCCGAGCATGAAAACACAGTACGCCGAGAGGAACTTGCCGCTCACAAGGCGCATGAGCCCCACAGGCGCGGTCAGCAGGAGCTGGTCGGTGCGCTGCTTGTTCTCGTCCGCCATAAGGCGCATGGTGAGAACAGGGACGAATATCATATACACATAGAACATCCCAAGGAACACATAGGAAACGTCCGTGCTTCCGATGCTGAGTGTGAAGAACCAGAAGAAGAACCCCGAGAAAAGGAAGGATACGGCGATAAAGACGTACCCTATCGGAGACTTGAAGTATGCCGAAAGCTCACGCTTCATTATCGCGGTCATTTGTCTTCCTCTCCTTTCTCAATGCTGTCAAGCTTTGATTCGAGCTTTTCCGCGCCGCCGTACTCGTCGCCGGTGGTGAGCTTTAAGAACACTTCCTCCAGCGACAGCTCGTTCGAGCGCATCAGCAGTATCGGGAAGCTGCGCGCGGCAAGCTTTCTGAAGATGTCGCGGCGCACATCGGC
>JAFZOA010000664.1 GCA_017550775.1 Ruminiclostridium sp.
AATAGTCATACATTTCTGTATGCCATTGATATTATAGCACATTCAGCACTATGGCTCTACGGTGCGGCGAAGTGGCTCTCTGCGACCGGCAAGATGGCTCTGAAAGCCCGTGCAGATGGCTCTGTCACGGCGGCATATACAGCGTGTGAACAGAACGAATTTCTTCCACCTCCGAACGATCATTTTTTGTATATAATAGCCATTGTAAATTCTATTCATCTTCCGCGATTTAGTATATATTGCTAAATCGGAAGCCAAAATTACACTTTTACCGCCTTTTTTTAAGCATGACAGGTGAACGTTTTTCTTCCACCTGCCGTTAAAAAGGCACAAAAAAAGATCGCTTGTCTCAAACGATTCCAAGCGATCATATTATAAATCAATATCTGAGCGGGTCAAGCCGCATACTTTCCAAATACTCATCAGCCGCTTTTATACCTTTATCCCAAAGCACATGGAGTATATGTGATAAAGCCTGATGTCTGCGGTCGTAATCACTTAAGTGGTTTCCTGCTCTGTCCAGCAGTAACACGCTGATCCAGTCGGGAAGCTGCCACATAAGAGATATTACTGTAATGAAGTCGGCAGATATCTTCTTTTCTGGTTCCAACAACCATTCCCTTAAGGTTTTTGTGGTCGTATTCAGCTTCTCAGCCATAGTTTCTCTTGTATCTCCGTTTTTACGCATGAGCATATCAAACGCGTCAATAAACGTGCGTGGGAAGTTATGCTTGTATTCTATCCTGGCATCTATCTCATCAAGATTCTGCTGATTTATGAGATCATCAAGATAGAAAAGTGTTCGTTTCACATACTCCGCGTCATAGTACATCCTGCCAAACACAAATGTACCGAGCTGTGTTTGCTCATACAAGCGTACAAAGCGAAGGCAGCATTCATCTACGTGAGCATTCGCCCATTCGGTAAGTGTATAGCCGTTTTTCCAACAGTTGACATATTTGGGTTCATTTCTTACAACATGGCCGTCCACATAAATATATCTGCGGTTTGCCATAATGATTTGAAAATCCTTGCTTGTCCGACGTAACTCATCAACCGTTTTCCAATCTATAACAAATGTATGTTCCTCGGCTTTCCATGCTTCCATATCAAAAGCAAACGGCTTTATCAGTTTCTTGTCCGCAAAGTTAAGAGCACCCTTTGCTTCCATAAATCCGAGCTGTATCATTCTTGCACGGATCCGAAAATATGGAAGACAAAGAGTTTTAGCCATTGCTTTTCCCGCTGCCTCGTAACGCTCTCCGTTATGGCGGCAGTTTTCGGCTTTATCTCTTTCTTTTACTATCATTTTACGGGTAGCCGCAGCCGGCATCATAAGCCCATAGGCACCTCTGTTTGCCTGTTTTTCCATGAAATAGATCGGATCCTTATAACCTTTTGCTTTTTCTTCTTCGATCTCTATCGCGTTCACCAATCTGACATCATTTGAAGTCATTGACTGCAAACGGAAAAAGGCATAATGAAGTTCATAGTGAATGCATTCATGAAAAATGTCAAAACTCGAATAGTCCTTGTTCACAACATTGATGTTGACTATGATCGTATTTGCGGGGACAAGCACTGTCTTTGGTTCACTGTCAGTGATACGTTCCTTTGTCCCGTCAGGACGGAGTTCAGTCTTATCATTGCCGATTCTGACCGCTGTATCTTCAAAGACCATAATGCTGTTGATCCCATTATGATCGTAAACCGGAAGATACTGTATATCAAGACCCATTCTACGAGCAAGCTCATAAGCATTTCTGGCATCCGGACAAACGAGTGCTTCCGGCATACCATACTTTATCCAGATCTCTTCCGCTATTACATCCATTCGCTGGTTTGTGCAATACGGGACAAGGAACGGGTTTAATAACTCATACCCTGATTCCTGGCGCTTCCTTTTATCGGTAAGACTTTCCACAGAGCAAGTAAATTCACCTTCAAAACTGCACCAACACTCAAGAATGCCGTCCCACTCACGGGTTCCATTGTCCGTCTGCAGTATCAGCTTTACATCGACATCGGCATAGAAATTTTCACGATCTATCTTCCGGAAATTAACATCGGTAAAGCTGCAGACCTCATTATTTATAACTCTGTTTCTTACGTCAAAGCCAACAGTCCGTGACAGCCACCCCATTCGCAGTTGCTTGTTCAGAAAAGAATACAGTGCAAGCCTTTGGTTACCAAGATTTGGATCAAAAAGATACTTTGTCATGCTTGTCAGTTCCGGTAAAAGTATCTTTTTACATTTCTTTTCAGTAGGGTACGGGAGACCGTCGGTTCCGCAATCTTCCACATCAGGCATGGCATGGCTTTCTTCAAGCTGCTTTGTTGTTACCTGATAACGCAGCACGACACAGGGCGGGACTTCTGAAACTGTAGTATTTACCACTTCTTGATATCCTTCTTTCATGATAGAGTAATTATATTATAATATTCTGTCCTCCTTACGTCAATATACAATTTAGCCAAATATGATATTTATTATTTATTATATTTTCTTATTAAGCTATTTTCTATTGACATTCAATAGAAGTTCTGATATAATAGAAACATATAGAACTATCATAAATTACAAAAAGAGGTAAACTACGACTATGAACAAATATAAATATGACGCGATCAGCTCAAAGTATAATAATGATATCGGCAATCATATTGCCAAACTGCGGAAAGAGCGCAATCTGACCCAGCAGGGGCTTGCCGAAAAGCTGTCTGACTTTGGTGTGAATGTTAAGAATACCGCGATCAACAAGTGGGAGACCGGAAATACAACACCTACCGCATATCAGATCATTGCTATTTGCTTTGCGCTTGGAGTTACAGATATGCTTTCGGAATTTGCGGGGATCATACCTTCACCCGATCCCGATCTGAATGAAAAAGGTCTGCAAAAACTGTCTGAGTACAGAGACCTGCTTATTCTCTCTGGAAAGTATAAGCCGGAGGTCTGTATAAGCAAACCGTTTGTCGCAAATATAAAAATACCTACGAGCAGCATTAAAGCTGCCGCAGGTACCGGAAACTTTATGGACGAAGAAAACTTCGAGGATCAGGAATACCCTGAAAATGTTGTCCCGCCGGGGACGGATTTTGCTGTGCTTGTTGACGGAGACAGTATGTCACCTATCTACGCCAACGGTCAGGTCATATTTGTAAAGCAGTGCAACTCAGTCGAGCCGGGGCAGGTCGGGATATTCAGTATCGACAATGAGGTCGTTGTCAAGATATATGATGAACAGGCACCCGAGGAGTCTGATATTGAAGAATACACCGACAGCAACGGGAGCGTTCATCCGCAGGTCGTTCTGCGCTCCTATAACAACGATTGGCAGCCGAGGCTCATTTCGCCGTATCAGGAGTTTCATGTTTTTGGCAGAGTGCTGAACTGAAGATACACCAGATTATCTGTTTTCTTACTCTACCGTGACACTCTTTGCAAGGTTTCTCGGCTTATCAACATCAAGTCCTCTTGCGACGGAGATGTAATACCCGAGAAGCTGGAGAGGAACGACAGCAAGGCTTGCTGCGAAGTGCGGGTCGATCGTGGGAACATAGGTCACGAAGTTGCACTGATCCTCGACTTCATACTTGCCGTAAGATGCAAGTCCCATGAGATAGGCTCCGCGGGCTTTGCACTCGACCATGTTGCTCACTGTCTTTTCGTAGAGCTCGTTCTGGGTGAGGATTCCAATAACGAGCGTGTTGTTCTCAATAAGGCTGATCGTACCGTGTTTAAGCTCTCCGGCAGCATAAGCTTCGGAATGGATATAGCTGATCTCCTTCATCTTGAGGCTGCCTTCAAGTCCGACTGCGTAGTCAATGCCGCGTCCGATGAAGAAAGCGTCCTGTATTGAAATCAATCGATCCGAGACCTTCCTCGTCGTTCCGGACAGCCTTAAGCAGTTCATCAATGCGACTCTGTTCGCCCGTAATCCTGACTCTGTTCTGAATATGATTCGGCATATTTTCACCTCCCTCCGGCGCATACCGACTCATTCCTCACATGGACATAACAGGTTCTTCGGATTCCACCGGGTCAATAGCATGAAAACTATCGACATCGGGGCAGATACCAAGCTGTCGCCCATTATCAAAGGCGCAGTGAATAGTTCCGATATCATCTACCGCTATTACTGTTCCGGTCGTTCCCGGCGGAATGGGGCGAGGATCATCGCCCATGCTGTCAAGCATTATCCTTGTGCCTTTGGGATATGCTTCTTTGTAATACTGTACCTGCTGATTGTTCATGATTTTCACCTCTCTCCGTAATTGAATTATATGAAATCGATCATTCAGACCGCTTTCGCCTTTTTCTCAAACATTGACCTGAATCCGTGAAACTTAGAATTGAACATCCACGGAAAACAGCATAATAACGCCATATTCCTATTGTTCTGTGCGACACAGATCAGCACCCAAAAGGTGCGAAAAAACTTGAAAAAATGCGCCGCGCATGGTATAATATATGTAGCTGATATATTGGAGTGTGGCGCACATGAGCTTTGACAGAATCATCTACAAACTTACCGACCAGCGGATACCGGCGGCAACCGGCATTGGCCTTGTCGGAGATATCCTTTACAACGCGGGTTTTCAGAAACAGTTCAGCAATATCCGTAATGCCGAGAAACGCTCGCGCAAGCAGATAGATGCCGGAACAGTGCTGACATCGTTTATCGGATTACTTTGTATGGGGAAGCCTGATTTTGACGCAATCGCTGAATTCCAGAACGATCCAGCGTATTATCAGACAGCGCTTCATTTGAAAACAGGATTCCCGTCTTCGGCAACTCTTCGTCAGAGAATGGATGAGATCGGAAGATCGCTGCGCAGTCAACTTCTTAGGTTCAGCGCTCACCTTTTGAAAAGCAACAGTATTGAACCCACTGCTCTCAAAAACGGTATGATACCTGTCGATATGGATGTTACGCCAATGGATAATTCCAATACCAAGAAAGAAGGCGTGTCGTTCACCTACAAAAAGTTTATGGGATATGCACCGATGATGGCGTATATCGGCAAAGAGGGGTATCTTGCAAATGCCGAGCTTCGCGAGGGCAAGCAGCACAGCCAGAGCGGTACTCCGGAATTTCTTCGTGAAACTATGGAGCTTTGCAAAACGATCGCCGACAAGCCGCTTCTGGTGCGTCTTGTTTCCGGCAACGATGCAGCCGAAAATGTCGGTATCCTGC
>JAFZOA010000665.1 GCA_017550775.1 Ruminiclostridium sp.
CTCGCTTCTATCCTCGAAGGCTATGACTGTGCTGTAATTCCCGGCTTCTACGGCGCGAACCCCGACGGCTCGATACGCACCTTCTCCCGCGGCGGAAGCGACTTCACCGGCTCCGTTGTGGCAAAGGCGATAGGCGCAGAGCTGTACGAGAACTGGACGGACGTTCCCGGCTTCGCGGTGGCGGACCCGCGTATCGTAAAGGATCCCGAGTTCATCGACGTGATAACCTACCGTGAGCTCCGCGAGCTTTCCTACATGGGAGCCACAGTTCTGCATCAGGACGCTATCTTCCCGGTAAGAAATGCGAAGATCCCGATAAACATCAAGAACACCAACGACCCGAAGGCAAAAGGTACCATGATCGTCCCCGAAGCTCCCGAAGGCAAGAACCAGCATATCATCACCGGTATCGCCGGCAAGAAGAATTTCAGCGCGGTCGCTATCGAAAAGGACGAGATGAACGGCGAGATTGGCTTCCTGCGCCGCATACTCACGCTCATGGACGTTGAGAAGATCAACTTCGAGCATATCCCGACCGGCATCGACACCATGACCCTCATCGTGGACAGCGACGACCTCAAGGCTCACCCGAACTTCGAGGCGCGCGTCAAGGAAGTTGCTAACCCGAACCACATAGAGATCGAGGATCACCTCGCGCTCATCGCGGTCGTGGGACGCGGAATGAAGTCCACAAAGGGTACCGCGACCCGTATCTTCGCGGCTCTCTCGCATGCGAACATCAACATCAAGATGATAGACCAGGGCTCCTCCGAGCTTAACATCATTATCGGCATCAAGGAGGACGACTTCGACGAGGCTATCCGCGTGATCTACAATATGTTCATGTTACAGGAATAACAAAAACTCCCCCGCCGCCGTGCGGGGGAAACCTATAAACGGAGAATTATATGAAACTTGAAAACATCAAAGTCTACGATATGGAAGAATGCTTCAAGGCAAGCAAGTACCCTATGGCGGTGGATACCGACGCCGTGAACGGCGAGATCACCGACCGGATAATAAGCCTTGCCCAGTCCGGAAAGGGAGAAGGTCACGACCAGTTCCTGACCGGTATCCGCGTCGCGTTCGACCTTACCTTCACGGTCAAGGCATGGACGGAGGCGGAAAGATACCGCTTCCTCGAATTTGTGTCAAGCCAGTCCACAATGCACCGCATAGCAAGGTTCGACCTCTCGAAGCAGTACTGCAAGTACGTCGATCCGCGCATGATAGAGATAATGAACGAGCTCAAAGACCGCTACAACGAGACTCAGGATCCCGAGGACTACCTGCGGCTCCTGTACAGCAACCCCTGCGGCTTCGAGCTTACCGCGCGCCTTACTACCAACTACCGCGCGCTCAAGACCATTTATTCTCAGAGAAAGAACCATCGGCTCCCGGAATGGCGGGAGTTCTGCCGTGAGATTGAGAAGCTCCCCTACGCTATGGAGCTTATCGTCGGAAAAAGCAAGGAGGCCGGCAATGAGTGAGAAAAAAAAGCTGCTCGCGGCGGCGTTATGCGCGGCTGTGGTACTGACAGCGGGCTGCGGAAACAGCGAGAGCAGCCCGAACAGCGGGAACGGCGGAAGCACCGATTCTACCGCGGCAAACAACTCTCAGACGGAGGTCTCCTCCGAAGCGCAGCAGACTGAGCCCGCTGTGACCGGAGCGGCTGCCGAATACGAGTGGGGCAACGTCAAGGTAGTCGGCGGAGGCTATGTCACCGGCTTTGTGTACAACTCCGGCGAGGAGGGACTTGTCTACGCCAAGACCGACGTTGGCGGATTGTACCGACGGGATAAGAACAACGCGAAGTGGAAGCCGCTCACCGACCAGTTTGACTACAACGACTACACATACTACGGCATCGACGGCGTGGCGGTGGATACAAAGTCTCCGAACAAGGTCTACGCTCTTGCCGGAATGTACGGAAACATGAAAGCGGCAGTGCTGTGCTCGGACGACTACGGCGACAACTGGCGCATTACCGAGCTCCCGTTCGCGGCGGGCGGCAACGAACCACACAGACAGGCGAACCGTCTGGAGCTCGACCCGAACGACAGCTCCACGCTCTACCTCGGCTCCCGGCACGACGGGCTCTGGGTGAGCCACGACGGCGGCGCGAGCTTTGAAGTCGTCGAGAGCTTCCCGACGCGCGGCAGCGGCTATTCCGAGGACGGCTATACTTTCGGCATAACCGCGATAGCGTTCGACCCGGCTTCGTCGGCGGACGGAGAGCCCTGCAAAACGATCTACATCGGCACGGGCGACAGGGTCATGTATGTGACGCACGACGGCGGCGGGACGTGGGAAGAGCTTGAAGGCGCTCCGAAAGCGTATCTTGCCAATCACATCTATGTGCAGGGCGACGACGTTTACTTCGTGTTCACGTCCACGGCGGCTCCCTATGCCCCGAAGAAGGGAACTCTGCGCAGATACAACAAGGTCTCGGGGGAATGGACGGACATCACCCCCGACAGCACCGGTCACAGCTGGGGAGACATTGAGATCGACCCCAACGACCCGGACACGGTGTACGCGGTGACAATGGGAAGATACGCCGCGAACGAGGATGACATAATTTTCCGCTCGACGGACGGCTGTAAGACCTGGGAGCCGATATTCAGCGGTGCAGACGACACCGACCGGCTGTTCAGGCTTGACTACTCGGCGGCTCCGTGGCTCGACTGGGGCAGGGAGAGCGCCGTGCTCGGCTGGATGATCGGCGACTTCGAGATAAACCCGTTCAACAGCGACGAGCTGCTCTACGGTACGGGCGCTACGGTCTATCACACGACCAACCTTACCGACTGGGGCAAGGAGCCGATAAACATCGAGGTCTACTGCGACGGGCTTGAAGAAACGGTCATAAACGACCTTTGCGCCGCGAACTCGGACGATATACGTCTGTACTCGGCGATGTGGGATATCGACGGCTTCACGCATCTCAGCGTTGACGAAGCTCCCGCACACATGAACGGCAACGGCTTCATGACCAAATCTCTGTGTATCTCCTGCGGCTGGAACGCGCCGAACATTGCCGCGAGAACGGGCGAGGGAGTGAACCCGATCTCGATCACGACAGACGGCGGCGAGACATGGAAGAACATGAACCGCCCTGACAAGGTAGGCGGCGATGAGGGTACAGTGGCGGTAAACTGCGACGGAAGCGTTA
>JAFZOA010000666.1 GCA_017550775.1 Ruminiclostridium sp.
AATTCCTGGGACAATGTGGAGTATGACACGGTCAGCGCGGATTTGGACAGGAAGAATGCAGACAAGCTCCTGCTTGCATTCGTTTATGGACTGATTAGAGATAGCGAAAAACAGAAATATTACGACTATTCCTGCCGGGTATGGCAAAACGAAATACTCGACCACGCTTACAAACTGCTCGATATCATCGGGTATGAAATGTCCGATGAAGAGAAGCGCTTCGTGAACGGAGAGCTTGCAATTGCTTCTGAGGAAGGCGAAGAAAAGGACGAAGAAGACGACGAAGAGTGGGGTGAGGACGAATGATCGAGAACGCAATACCGATAATCATAGGCTGGGTCATTATGTCTGTGCTCTACGGTACAAGCGTGGCTCTGATCGTCCGTCGGTGGCGTCAAGACATAAGCAAGTACAAGAACGAGATCAATGAACTCAAAGAACTGATCGGAGAGCCGGGGGATCATTCCCCCGCTTTCCTCGACGACGAGGAATAGTAATGAGCAGGCGGTTTTATTCCGGCGACCAAGTCACCGTAGAGTTTATGAAAGACTTTGACCGCCTGTGCGGATCAAGAACTCGGTGGCAAGTGTGGAGTGACTGGGTACATTTAGCCGCGTATGCTATATCGAATACAGTTGACGAGATACACGCAGCGGAACGCGAAAAATCGTACCTCAAGATTGCAAGCGGATATAGTAAGTCAGAGCTTGAACTTGTATCTCACTTGCTCGGATATACTGTTGAAGCTTTGGAGATCAACCCAGATCAGGATTTTCTCGGAGCGCTGTATATGAACCTCGATCTCGGCAACTCGCACGCGGGGCAGTTCTTTACACCGTATTGCGTATCAAAAATGATGGCTTTGATGAACTTTACCAGCGAAGGGCTGAATATCCCCGCGAACAGAAATTACGCAACGGTGTGTGACCCTACGGTTGGCGGGGGCGGAATGCTTGTAGCGTTCGCAAATGCTTGTAAGGCTCACAAGATATATTACCACACAGATATAATGTTCATCGGACAGGACATAGATCACACGGTCGCGTGCATGGCATATATACAAATATCACTGCTTGGGTGTCCCGGATATATCGTAGTAGGTAATAGCCTCACAGAACCTACGACAGGCGATCCGATATTCGCACCAATGGAACGCGAAACATTTATCACACCGTTCTACTGCTCCGAGATATGGACATGGAGAAGAATGTTCCGGTCACTGTTCGGCGTAAGCACCGCTGAAACGCGCGGAGAGAGCGATTCACAGTCGGATAATATAGAACCCTGTTCCGATAAGGGAAACGCCACTGAGCCTGTTGCAACGCACGAAACGCACGAAGAAACGCACGCGTGCGTTAGCGAAACCGAAACAAACGCATCAACGAGCGTTAATGAGCAGGAACACTACCTGCAACTATCGTTTTTCTGAAAGGAGCTATAAAATGATTGATACATCGAAACTTGGCATAAAGAATATAGACGGTCATGCTATGTTCAGCGACATTGATAGAACTTTCGATAAACTTGAAAATACAACCATAAAATGGAGTCAGTTCAAGGAAGAGTGCTTAGGGACTGTTATGGCAACGAGTTGCTGCGCAAATGAACTGGTGCTAACGGATACTAAACTGGAAGATGTTATATCTGTAAACCCCGAGTATAGATTCAGGTCTGTATGTGTTCACACCGATAACCTTTGGATTGGTGGTGTAAGACCTTGCAGAAAAGGTGAATTCCGTGGAGAGGTGAAGTGGCTAAAAAAGGACGCAATTCATCTTACTCATACAGTATTCAACAAAAACTATACGACATTTGTAAACGAACATCTTCCGATTTATCAAATTGTTAATGATAACAAGATTTACTACGATACACCCATAATTACAGAAAGGGATAGAGTTAATCCAAATTATCAGGAAATTCAAAACTCTATGATAAGTGCGTATGTAGACACTCATATCCTGCTTTGCCTCGCTTGGGAAGATTACTTCCAGTGGAAAGTTCGTGTAAAAATGCCGGAGTGGAAAAAATCCGTAGAGATTTGGATAAACCCCGCAAATATAAAAGAAGTCTTCAGACTTCGAGATATCCCTGATGGTAGCCAGCGTAGGAAAGCGTTGAAGCACATAGTATCTGCGCACACAAGAACACTAAAAAGCGGCGAGCGAATAGAGATAATGCGCTATCTTCGTGGAAAAGAAAGGTTTTCGCAGAATGGATATGAACTTACTGTTATTCCGAGCAAAGATGATGTGAAAACTCTCGGGAAGAAAGTGTGACTTAATGACCGCAGAAGAAATAAAGGCGCAGAAAGCGCGATCTCTGATATACAAGCGTCCGGCTCTCGCGTCGCTCGGATATGAGGCGATAATACAGGAGCTTGACGAAATATCTTCCGAGTGTGACGAGGTGAGTTACGCTATGGATATATCGTCGGTAATAGATGCTTTGGACGGCGAGGAAGAAACGGCGCATGAATTTCAGATGATGTTCTCCGACCTATCCTACGATTGCAGCCAGTTATACGACAAGATGTATGACAGTTGCCGCGAGGAAGAATTCGACGATCTGACTGTGGCGCTGATCGGCAACAGGTACGATATGGTCGGATATGACAGTTATGAAACGGACTGGTATTCTCTGACGGGATATCAAGAAGAACTGGCGCAGACCGAAGCAGGGAAACGAATAATGCGGCACACAAAATCCGAAATGCTCTCGCTGATCGGGCAGGCTATGGGAACGCTGCTTGCGTTCCTCGACCTGCGGCAGAGATACGACTACCTCAAAGCCACAATGGATATTATACGCGGTGAAAACTCTGCGCATCTGAAGCTGATAGCGGAAATTGAGAAAGCGTATGAAGCCGCGAACGCGGACCACTTCTCCAAATGGGGAGATGAAACAAGGAAGTACGACGAACTTCTGAACGCACTCCCAGATAGAGTGTGGATTGAATAACCGAAGATTACGAAAGGAGCTTTTATGACAACAGAAGAATTACAGCCGAAAATACGGCAGTTTGCAGTAAGGCAGGAAAAGGGCGATGAACATTACGGCTCGTGTCTGTGGCTCTACGCGACGATAGACCTTGAACACAATATATTGCAGATCGTGTCCGACGCAGGAAACCTTTCTTACAGGTGGCCAAAACAGCCGGATGGGTTCGATACCTTCCTCTATTCTCTGCGGCGGGAACGGGATTATCTGCTTGGGAAGATGTCAAAGAAGGAATTTGAGTTTGACAAAGCCCTCGCAGCTATCAAGCATACATTTGAAGAAGCGGACGATTACGCAGATAAACGAGAAGATCTTTTGAAAGATTTTGACGACATCGAAAGCTGTGATACCGCTGACGCATTCGTGCAGGTCGTCGAAGAATATCTCGACGCGCACCATTGTTCTTATGAGTGGTACAATGTGTGGGATGATGTTGTAAACAGTTTCGAGTATCCGTGCTGGGCGCAGCGGGTAATAGATATGTTCATAGAATATGTCATACCGCTGCTGAAACCGAAAGGAAGTACAGAATGAGAAATCGTAAGTTCAAAGGAAAGTATCTCACTGTCAATATCCAGCTCGGCGAAATATCCAAAGCAAACTATATCACTATCGCCAAGTGTATGCTGTGCTTACATACGCAAGAAATATCCAAGCGTATGCTGCTGGAGATGTATGAGGAATACACCCGCGACTGGGTACCGAAGTATAACGAGCTGTCGAAAGATGATGTTATGCACGAATATGTCCGCCGCGATCTCGCCGCTATCGGTATCGATCTGAAAGAGCTCGCGCAGTACACCGAGTACGGAAATGTGGTTGACCCGAAGCAGCGCGACGCACTCGTGGATAACTTCGGAATATTCTGCTTGTACCTCAACTACAAGATAGGCTACGGAAAGAAACGCCTGCGCTCTATCTACGGAATGATGAAACAGTACAGCAAGGATCCAGTAGAGGAAATCGGAAAACTTCTCGGAATAAAGGTTGAAGAAGTCCTGCCCGATGTGCAGGAACGCTTGGGAAAGCCGGAGAAGATTGACAGAGCCGAGCTCCGGAGAATATCGCAGGAATTGGAAGGCTTGAGAGCCTTCCAGGAAAGGAGCAAGAAGTGAATGAAAGCAAAATAAATGATAAACTGAAAAAGATATATGCGCTTGCGATGCAGGGCGTTGACGGTGAAAAAGAAGCTGCTCAAAAGCTGCTTTACGAGCTTATGGAGAAATACTCGGTGTCATTCGAGGAACTTATGGAAGAAGAGCGCATTGATACATTTGAGTTCAGGTATAAAACTGATGAAGAAAACAAAATACTTCTCCAGGTCATTGTAAAAGTTATGGATACGGCTGAGTATATCTCTCAATATTTAGGGAAAAACAACAAGCCTCTAAAATACTATGTAGTTGATTGTACTCTGTCGGAAAAGGTTGAAATAGAGTTCTTATTTGATTTTTACAAGCGCTTATTTCAAAAAGAAAAGGAACTGCTTATCGAAGCTTTTATTCAAAAACACGCACTTTATGCATCTCACCCATTAAGCACAACTCGAAATGTGCCATCGGCTGAGGAATTAGAAGCAATTGCAAAAATGATGAATGCCTTATCGGACGAATGTCCCCGAAAAGCTATTACGACAAGAAAGGAGTAAAACAGATGAAAACACTTGAAGAACTCAAAGAAACGCCTCGATTGGTAATCGAGCGCACCGGTGACGACGGCGGTTTCGGGTATATAACGTGTATGAAATACACCGCGTCAGTGGTGTGGTCGTTCGGCGGCGGCTGGGAGCATGTAAGCGTAGCACCGCTCAACAGCAGGATAACTCCCTCGTGGGACGATATGTGCAAGGTCAAGGATATGTTCTGGCACGGATATGAGGCTGTTATTCAGATACACCCGCCGAAGAGCGAGTATGTCAACAACCTGCCGAACTGTCTGCATCTCTGGAAGCCAAGAGACGAAGTGCTCCCTCTCCCGCCGTCGTTTATGGTCGGGCTTAAAAAGGATGAAAAGACATCTGAATTAGTGGAGGCTATTAAGAGATACAATGCAGAATGTTAAGAGCGTTAAGAGCATTGCCAAAACAATGACTATCGCCCTTCTCGCGTCGCTGCTGATCGCGGACATATCATACGCCGCCGATCAGCAGCAGAGATACGAGGCAAACGCCGCAAAAGCGGAGCGCACGATAACGGTGTTCGAGGATAAGATCAGAACGCTCGACATCGAGAATGTCGCTCTCGCGGCGGAGCTCGAACGAGTTATCAACGAGAGGGCTGTTGCAACAACCGAGAACGACGTTTTGAACGGCGAGGCTATATCAGATATACCCGAAGAAGAAACGGTCACAGAGAGCGTTTCATACAGCAAGGAGCGCCTACCCGAAAACATTGAAACAAACTCGTTCTTTTGTGAGGATTTTCGGCGTCTGAATGTGCCGGGTACGCCCATTTACAGATTACAGCAGGAATGCTGCACCGAAGAGGTCACGGGACTGCGGTATTATCTCTCGGACGGTGTACGCTATTACTGCGTCGCTCTTGGCAACGCCTACGGTATAGATATAGGCGACACTTGGATAGTCACCCTCGCGAACGGAGAGAGTTTCGGCATCATATACGCAGACTACAAGCACTCTATCGAGGAAATAGACCCGTTCGACTTTGGAGATCAGTTTGATATTAACGGTAATCAGCTTTACAACTACGACGGCGAGCCGGTGATGAATGTCCTCGAATTTGTGTACGACAATCAGACAGCGCCGAAAGCTATGATACAGGCAGGTACAATGACATATTTTGAGCGTTTCGGCGGTATGTACGGCGACGGTGGAAACATCGTCGGGATAAAATATCTTGAAAGGAAGTGGGTACCGTGAGTGAATATATCATCAGAGTTGACATGGCATTGAAAGGAGCAAAACTATGATAGAAGTAATTAAGTATGGCACACGGAAAGAGATTACCTGCCCGAAATGCGGAAGTCTCCTTGCGTATACGGCAGAGGATGTTCAGATCAGTGGTGATTATACACTCCCTAACCGTTATTGCATAGACTGTCCCGTGTGCAATAAAGAGATAATAGTTCCAGACAAATGTGAGAAAGGAGCAAACAATGAAAATACCAACAGATAAGGAAGTAGAGGCGGTAAGAGCCACATATCCGAGCGGAACGCGAGTACAGCTTATTCAGATGGACGACCCTCAGGCGCCGCCGATCGGCACCAAAGGAACGGTGATATGTGTTGACGATGTGGGAAGCCTGCTCGTCAAATGGGACAACGGTAGCGGAATGAATGTCGCCTACGGAGAAGATAAGGTGCTGATACTCTTCGGCGAATGTGTGTATTGTGCGACGGACGATCTCGGGGATAGCGTGGGTGACGCTATTGTTGAGAAGAAATGTTGTTTGTTTAAGTCCGAGTGTACTGTTGAGCAGCGAATATTCGGTGACACGACGGAATTGTGTATAGAAATCGGCAATGAACAAGTGCTCTGCGAGCGAATTAAGTTCAACTATTGTCCGATGTGTGGCCGTAATCTGACAAAGGGGTGAGAAAATGGAACGCCGCGATACAACTGCTATACTCTCAGATCTATGCCGAAAATTGATAAACCCTATCAATGATACCCGCATTTACTGGGCGCGAGAGGTAACATTCGACTACGGAAAGAGCGAACAATGCCGAGTGGACTTTATGAGATTTCAGCCGTTGAACAACACGACCTCCGGCATTGAAAAAGGTGACTTCTATTGTTACGAAATAAAGTCCTGCGTCGCTGATTTCAAATCAAAGAACGGACACAACTTCATCGGGGATTTCAATTACTATGTAATGGCCGAAGATGTGTTCCGAGAGGTTAAGGACGAAATTCCATACCGTGTAGGGGTATATGTGCCGGAGCCACGGTCAATGACTCTCCGCTCGATAAAGAGAGCCGTTCGTACAGACAGGAGCAGGTCGGTATCTGAAATGCTGCTGATGATGTTTCGCTCGGCAAACAGGGATAGATTTGACAATCCGTTTTGATAGAAAGGAATGGTGATTATGGAAAACCGTGACACGAAGCTGATTCTTGACAAAGCAAGGGTAAATGGTTTCAACGAGACTTTGTCCAAGATAGGAAAATACTTAGAAAGGGAAAACAGCCGATTATTCGACGACGCACCCACAATGAGCGAATACGTCCGGGCGATAGAACGCAGGAAACGGAGCTCACACAGGAAAGGCAGGAGAAGATGAACGACTTGCTTGTTATCCCGAAATGCGAGTATCACGATCTGCAACTGGAATATGTGATACCGCGTACATACGAGCAGCGCTGGTGTGGGGCAATGTACAAATGCCCACAATGCGGCAGGAGCAAACTATATCCCTCAAAGGAATTTAGGGAGATTTTGAAAGGAAAGTGAGGATAACTATGATTAACGCAGATGACTTCATAGCAATAGAGCAGTACAAGAAGTACGGACGGATAATTCCCTGCAGGGAGTGCAACAATTACAAAGCCCAGAGTGGCACGAAAGGTTACGGTATATGCTCGGTGCTCGGCAGGATGATGAAAGAGAACGAGTATTGCTGCTACGGCAAGGAAAAGCCCGTCGAGGACGATATTGTATATCCGATGGACGCGGGAGATCGTGATTACAGCGGTCTGCTGGACGAATAGGAGGCTGACAATGGTAAAGCCGATATTGTTCAATACCGAAATGGTGTGCGCGATCCTCGCCGGCAGGAAAACCGTCACAAGGCGGGTGGTTAAGCCACAGCCTGAAACAAATCTGTTAGAATGGTTGCAACAAGGCGGTGGGAGAAAATCGCCGTATAATGTTGATGATATCCTTTATGTTCGGGAGACTTGGGCGAAACTTAGTGATTGGATTGACGTTGACCCCGATGTCGGAGTCTTTGACGGATATATTTACAAGGCTGATTGGGATAATAGTGCGAAAAAAACTGAACGTCCGAAATGGACGCCCTCAATCCACATGCCGAAAGAAGCCGCTCGAATATTTTTGCGGGTGACAAATGTGTCGGTCACAAAGTTGCAGGATATTACCACAACGGATATGCAGAAAGAAGGTCTTACATCTATGGCAGTATTTGCCGGAGACAAAGAGATTGCACGGCAGGAATGGGCATTATTGTGGAACAGCACCATACCGGGCAAGGATTATAACAAGTATTGTTTTTCTGCCAATCCGTGGGTATGGGTAATCGAGTTTGAAAGGACGGAGAAACCGAATGGCATATAACCACAGATCCGCTCAGGCAAGTTATCGCGGAAGATTAAACCGCAAAGAGGGCGGCGAGTTTGAGAAGATGATCGAGGCTGCGTGCGAGTATTACTGCGATAAGGGGCTTGCGGATATCGAAAAGACCCCGGAGCCGTTCGCGGTCACAAAATCTCTCGGCAAAGGAAAGTTTGAGGGTCATTTCTTGAAGAAAGCGCAACCCGATTTCAAGGGAACAATCAGAGGCGGCAAGTCCATTGTATTCGACGCGAAATCGACGACCACGGACAGGATCGCGGTGTCCGTCCTCTCGGACGAGCAGCGGAAACATCTGCTCCTTCATAAGAAGCTCGGAGCGACATCCGGCGTTATGGTGACGTACAGCTTCAAATGGTTTTTCTTCATACCGATTGACAAGTTTCTCAACGCCAAAGAGATAAACGGTCACGCATATTGGACGCTGCTCGAAGCCGAACTCTCCGGCATATACATACGGCACACGGGCACAATGCTTGATTTCCTGGAGGGATTGATATGAAACCACCAATTGATATGAACAAGAATACCTGCTCGATTTGCAGATATGAAAAAATGCCACACTTTCAATGTACTCATCCCGATTATCATTGGTATTTGGAACATCACGAAGAATACGGCAGAATGTGTCCGTTATTTGAGGAAAAGGAGGAAAAAGAAAATGAGACCACCGATATATGAACCGAAAGGCGCGGCGAAGGAATACGGAGACCTCGCGCTGAATATCTACACGGGCTGTCCGCACCGCTGCTTTTACTGTTATGTGCCGCAGGTGCTGCATTGTGACCGCGAGAAATTCCATACCGACATCAGACCTCGCCCGAACATAGTTGAGGAAACCCGCAAGCAGTTGGAGCGCGAGCAAATTACAGGCAAGTTAATACACCTCTGTTTTACCTGCGATCCGTACCCTACGGGGTATGATTCGCGAGTGACACGCAAGTTAATAAAACTCCTGAAGGAGCACGGCAATCACGTCCAGATACTCACAAAGGGTGACGGCTCACGTGACTTCGATCTGCTCGACAAAGATGATTGGTACGGAGTTACCATCGACGGTAAATGCGAGTATGATATGTATTACTCGAAATTCAATGCATTAAGAGCGGCAAAAACATACGGCTTTAATACTTGGATTTCGTTTGAGCCTGTTGTAAATGCAAGAAATGTTCTCGATATTCTCCACAAGCTTCCCCACGAAAAGGTGGATAGAGTAAAAATCGGGAAACTGAATTATTTTACACCCGAACAGGAAATAGACTGGTGTTCGTTTGGACATTCAGCTGAGGCTATTTGTAAGAAGATAGGTATTGATTACTACATCAAGGGAAGTCTGCGGAAATGTATGAATGAAAAGGAGTGATTTTCAAATGAACGCAAAGGAATTTTACAGTGTTGTCAAGGCTCTGGAAAAGTCGAAGTATGAGCTCTTCTACAATGAGGGTATAGGCTTTGACCTCTGTGCTGTGAACAAAAAGAGCGAGGAAGATTGGACTCACGTTGCAATAGGCACGGGCGAACAGCGGACACAGCTTCTGCTCGGTGCTATATTCGATATGTTCCAGGACGTCAAGGGCAGAGTTACAGCGGAGCAGTTTGCCGACACAATTAAGGCGGGATTTTTAAAGCTGGTCGAGCTGAAGAACACCGACAAGCCTGCGGACGATAGCGTGTCCGAAATATCAATCGACAACCATAGCGGCGAGGAGTGAAAGAAATGACGGTTGAGAGGTTATACGACTTGTATTACATAAAAAAGCACATCGAGCGTATTGACAATGAAATAATGCGCCTTGCAATAAACGCCGGTCCAAGCGGTTATAGGTCGCCGAATATTAG
This sequence comes from Ruminiclostridium sp., assembly GCA_017550775.1. Next base: position 10,111 of record JAFZOA010000666.1, read on the forward strand.
CGGTATGCCTCGAAATCCGTCGCCCATAAACAAGTCTGACTTGGCTCTTGACGAAATTCAGAAATTGAATAACGAGAAACAGAGCCTTCAAATCGAGATCGAAGAAATTGAGAATTGGATCCACTCGCTACGCAGAAAAGACCAGCTTATTGTTAGATACCGTTATGAAGATCGTCTTTCATGGCAAGAAATAGCTGACATAATCGGTGGAAAGGAGACTATCGACAGTATAAAAAGCGCACATTATAGATGCTTGAAAGCGAACTTATAAAATAGTGACGCATTCGGCGCTAATGTCGTTTATGTCGTTGACGATTTATTGCGGTATAGTTTATAATTAAGCTGTAAAAATCTATATCATAGCAGCCGTCCGATATTCTGTCGGGCGGTATCTTTTTGCGAAAGCGAGGTTTTACCTGCTGCTGTGTTGCTCCTTTGCATAGCAGCCGAACGAGTGGATCACGCCAATCCACACGGCAACGAAAGGAGGAAAACAAATTGTTTTCAAAAATTACTGACAAATTCAAAACAAAGCCGAGTTTCTACTATGCTATGAGCATAGCGGCGACTTGGGCGGGTATCGGCTCCCTGATGAACGGCGTGGAAATGACAAAGACATACGGCTTTATCCCTTCGCTGATATGGGTGCTCGGAAATGTTCTTGCGTGCGTCGTGTATGGTCTGATCGCGCCGAAGATACCAAAGGTACGCGAGGTATTCTGCTCGAAGCCAATGATGTGGATATGTGGCATTATGTGCGTATTCCAGTCTTGGCTCTCAATGAACGGTATGCAGACGGTATTCACCGACACCGCGTTCGGCAGTATCACGGGAACGGTCATAGCATACGCAGAGGCAGTATTCTTTATCGTCATTCTGTGGAAATTCGGAATGATACGCAATGTTCTCACGGATAACTTCGGCTGGGTGATCGTATATCTGATTGCGGCCGGTGTGACCGTCGCGGCTCTTGTCACTTCCGGCGGTGCCTTCAATGAAATATCCGCGGGTCTTGAGCCCGAAAATATGCAGACGGGTATCTGGAAAGCTATATTGCTCCTCCCGGGACCGTTCACATATCCGTATTTCTTTGAGCTGCTGAATTACAACGACAAGAACGAGGACGGAACGCAGAAGATAAACACCAAAAAGGTATTTATTCTCGGCGGCGTTCTGTTCGGCGTGTATATGGCTATCGTATTCCCGCTTGCGTGGGCGCAGTTCAGCCCCGTGCTCAACATCATCAAGGCGGTGCTGATCACGATAATCGGTACATCTACGCTATCTTCCGCTATGTACTCGATATACATAGCATTCGGAAAGAAGCTCGGTCTTATAGTCAATATCGCACTTGTCGCAGGGTGGCAGTTCCTTATTCCGCTCGGAGTAATGGGAATGTGGAC
>JAFZOA010000667.1 GCA_017550775.1 Ruminiclostridium sp.
CCTTTGAAACGCACAATCATAACATCTGTCGTACCAACGCGTCCGGGCGTACGAAAAGAGGCAAAATGGAAAAAAATAATGACAGAAGACAGTCCGCAGCCGGCAAGAAGAGACCTGCCGGTAAGTATCTCATGCCGGGAAAAGGCGGAAAGCAGACCGGAAAGGCAGTGACCAAGCAGGCGCGCAGGAAGATGTCCGCACAGCCCGCAAAGCGCGGAACCAAGCGTCCCGCTGCGTCGGAGAACGATACCCGTCAGGAGATACTGCGCACCGACAGGAAGAACTATGAGCGCGGCGGACGCGTGGATATAGCGCCGACAGCTTCCTCACGTCCCGCGGGGGGAAGAAAGTCCGCGCCGCTCAGGATAATCCCGCTCGGCGGACTCAACGAGATAGGCAAGAACCTGTACCTGTACGAGTGCTGCAACGATATGTTCATCGTGGACTGCGGACTCGCATTCCCCGACGACGATATGCTCGGAGTTGACCTCGTTATCCCCGATTTCACCTATATCGTCAAGAACAAGGATAAGCTTCGCGGAATAGTGCTTACCCACGGTCACGAAGACCATATCGGAAGTCTCGCATACCTGCTCAAAAAGGTGAATGTGCCGGTTTACGGCACCCCGCTCACCCTCGGTCTCGTCAAGGGAAAGCTTGAGGAGCACGGGATACTGTCGCAGTGCACGCTGAACGTGGTGCAGCCGCGCCAGACCGTGAAGCTCGGCTGTATGGCGGTCGAGTTCATACGCGTCAATCACTCTATCCCCGATTCCTGCGGCTTTGCTATCTACACCCCCGCCGGCATCATAATCCACACCGGCGACTTCAAGGTGGACTATACCCCCATCGAGGGCGGCATCATCGACCTTGCGCGGTTCGGCGAGCTCGGAAACAGGGGAGTGCTCGCGCTGTTATCGGAGAGTACAAACGCCGAGCGCCCGGGCTTCACGAGCTCGGAAAGGCGTGTGGGATCGACTTTCCGCAATTTCTTCTCCCAGGCGGACGGCAAGCGCATCATAGTCGCTACGTTCTCCAGCAATATCCACCGCATACAGCAGATAATCGACAACGCGGCAATGACCGGGCGCAAAGTCGCGGTCTCGGGCAGGAGCATGATAAACGTGCTCAACACCGCGATCGAGCTGAACTATATCCGGCTCCCCAAGGGCATACTCGTCGATATCGACAAGATAGGGAAGATACCGCCCGAGGAGCTTGTCATCATCACCACGGGCAGCCAGGGCGAGCCTATGTCCGCGCTGTCCCGCATGGCGAACAACGAACATAGGCAGGTGACTATCACCTCGAAGGATCTCATCATCATCTCCGCAAACCCCATTCCCGGAAACGAGAAGCTGGTAGGACGCGTCGTGAACGAGCTCATGAAGGCGGGCGCGAACGTGGTGTATGAGTCGATGTACGATGTTCACGTTTCGGGTCACGCGTGTCAGGAAGAGCTCAAAATGATGATCTCGCTGACCCGTCCGAAGTTCTTTATCCCGATACACGGCGAGTACAAGCACATGTACAAACATTCCGAGCTTGCAAGACAGCTCAATATCCCCGAGGAGAGAATTTTCATAGTGGGCAACGGCACCGTTATCGAGACCGACGGCATCGACATGAAAGTGACCGGTCAGGTAGCTGCGGGGCGCGTACTTATCGACGGCCTCGGTGTGGGCGACGTGGGCTCGGTGGTGTTGCGCGACAGAAAGCATCTTGCGCAGGACGGACTTATCATCATCGTCGCGGCGGTGGAGAAGTCCACCGGAAAGATAGTTTCGGGACCGGATACGGTCTCCCGCGGATTTGTGTATGTGCGCGAATCCGAGGAGCTTATGGACGAGGCTCGTGAACGCGCGAAAGCGGTTATGCTCAAAAGCATAGTGCCGAATATCCGCGAATGGTCGGGCGTCAAAGCCGATGTAAGGGACGCTCTAAGCGGCTTTATATTCTCGAAGACCGGACGCAGCCCGATGATACTTCCTATCATCATGGAAGTCTGAACGATAACAACTGACCGAAAAAGGGGTGATGCTGTATGAAGAACAATTTCCGTGACGCGGGACTTGTGGTCGCGATAATCTCGCTGCTGATATCTGCGGCGGCTATGCTCATATTCTCATACAGCGCCTCCATGCAGGCATTCTGCATATTCGCGCCGGTACTGTGTATAACCGGCGGATTTACCATTGCGAAGCTCATTTCCGTCACGCGCAAGAACTTCCAGTATTTCGCGCGCATAGACTCGGAGATCGACCGTATGGAGCGCGTTTCCATGAACTATATGCCGCTCGCTATCGCTATCGTTGACAGCAGCAGCCGGCTCGTCTGGTTCAACCGGGATTTTGCCGAGCGCTTTGAGGAAGAAGCCGTGTTCGGAAGCTCGATCGAGATAATCACCAAGCTCCCGCTTGAAAAGCTGCTCGGGCGCGAGGGGTACTATGAGATAAAGTACAGGAACAACTACTATAAAGTGTACGCGGACGCTCCCGACGAAAACGAAGCTAAGGACGTATATATGATCTACTTCTCGGATATAACCGGAGTACGCGTGCTTGAGACCGAGAAGAGACTGTCGCAGCCGGTAGTCATGATATTCGTTATTGACAGCTATGAGGAGCTTTTCGGCGGAAGCTCGGAAAGTGAGACCGCAAAGGTGACCGTCCGCATAGACAAGCTTCTGGAGGACTTCATAAGCGGCACGAACGGTATCCTGAGAAAGTATAACCGCGAACGCTTCTGGGCTGTTGTCGAGGAGCGGTATGTCCGCGCGATGATAGACGACAAGGTCAAGATACTCGACCAGGCGCGTGAGATACAGGTCAACGACCGTATCAGCGTTACGCTGTCAATAGGCATCGGACGCACCGCCAAGAGCATCGCCGAGAGTGAGGAATTTGCACGTCAGGCTCTCGATATGGCACTCGGGCGCGGCGGAGATCAGGCGGCTATCAAGAACGAGAACGGCTTTGAGTTCTACGGCGGCGTTTCCAAGGGCGTCGAGCGTCATACCAAGGTCAAGACGCGTATCATAGCGAACTCTCTGATCGAAGCGATAGAACAGGCGGACGACGTGTACATAATGGGTCACCGCAACAGCGACTTCGACGCGGTAGGTGCGTCGGCGGGACTTGCCGGAGCCGTGCGCCGTTTCGGAAAGAATGCCTATGCGGTCATCGACAAGCAGACCACGCTTTCTATGGCGCTCTACAACTATATGTACGAGAAGGAAAAGGGATATCTGTTCGTAAGCGCGTCGGAAGCGAAAGAGAAGTTCGGCGACAACTCCCTTCTTATCGTTGTTGATACCCATAACCCCAAGATCGTGGACGTTCCGGAGCTTCTGGAGCGGGCGGAGAAGGTCGTCGTTATCGACCACCACCGCAAGATGATAAACTACATCGACAAGGCTATGATCTTCCACCACGAGCCGTATGCTTCCAGCGCCAGCGAAATGGTGACCGAGCTCCTGCAATACTTCGGTGACGCGGGCAAGGTGTCCTCCGTGCAGGCGGAAGCCCTTCTTGCGGGTATAACGCTCGATACCAAGAACTTTACGCTCCGCACCGGCGTCCGCACCTTTGAGGCTGCCGCGTTCCTACGCAAGCTCGGCGCGGATACCGTGAACGTGAAGATGCTGTTCG
>JAFZOA010000668.1 GCA_017550775.1 Ruminiclostridium sp.
CCCCCAGCGGGGTTTGGGGCGGAGCCCCAACAGGGTCAAGGGGCGGAGCCCCTGCGAGGGGACGGGGGGCGAGCAGCCCCCAGCGGGGTTTGGGGCGGAGCCCCAACAGGGACGGAGTTAGTATGAAACAAACAATACTATCAATACTTTTGGCACTTGCTGCGGCGGTCGTGGCCTTCGGGGTGCTTTCTCCCGCGGCGGAAGCTGTCGGGCGTCCGTACTACGTTTTCTACGAGGAGAACGGCGGGACGCTGCGGGAATACTGCGCGAAGAGGGGAGAGAACTACTACCCGTTTTCGGTGCTGTACCTCGGCGGGATAAGCGAGGAAAGCTACACCGAATACATGAGCGCGGCGAAGAAGGGTGACCCGTTCTCCGTGGATATCACATTTTCCGGGGAAAAGGGGAAGCTTTACCTATACAACACCTGCAGCCTGAAAAGCGGGAAGCTTGTCAACGACTACGGCGGGTACACCGACGGGAACTACACCATGCAGGTGTGTGCGACGCTCGAACCGTTCCCGAAGGACGGGGAAATGCTGTACGCGTTCACGCTGTACTCCGAGACCACAGACAAGGACATCGCCGGCTATGTCGCCCTCGCCAGGAGCATTATCGCCGCCGCGGATTCCTGCACCGTGGACGTGTACTCCGGCGACAACCTCACCGACAAGTACGGGCATACCGGAGAATACACCGGTGTCCCGTTCAGCGCGGAGCTCACCACAGACCTGTCCGCGCTGGATATCCCAAAGCTCCCGGACGTGCAGTACAAGGGGAAGGCGGTCAAGCCCACCGTGACTGTCCGGGACGTTGGCTGTACGCTAAAAAAGGGTAGGGACTACACCGTTTCGTACATGGATAATTCCGATGTCGGTACAGCCACCGTCACGATCACCGGGGTGGGAAGATACTCCGGGAGCGTTACGCGGACATTCCGGCTGCTGCCCCGGAAATGCGCTCTGAAAGCTTCCGTGTCCGGCGGGAAAGTGAAACTGAAATGGCGGAACTACGGTGACTCGGACTGCTACCTCGTTTACTGCTCCACCGACGGCGGCGCAACGTTCAGGCGGGTAGGGAAGGTGAGCGGAGAAAAGTCCTCGTGCAGACTGAAACTCCCCGAGGGCGGCAGCGCCCTGTACAAGATACGCTCCTTACGGACAGTCGGCGGAAAGAAGTATTACAGCGAATGGTCGGAGCCAGTCGGGACGGATTTACCTAAAAAATAGTTTTTTAGCTAAATGATATGTCGTTTACTTCGATAAATCGATCAAAGATTGTGCAAAATACCTATTGACCGGAAAGATGCTTTATTATATAATATAAGGTAGCGGAAAAGCTTTTTTGTGCTTTTCACCTATTCTAAGGAGGAACATCTGATATGAAATTTTCTAAGTTAATTGCAGGTATAGCAGCAGCTTCTATGGCAGCGTCCGTGTGTGCGTTTTCCGCCTCGGCACTCGAAGTTCAGGGCTCCACAACCGATGCAGAGGGTAAGGATCTCGTTATCGTAAGCGAAGCTATGTGGCTCGCTATCCCGTACAACAACGGTGAGCGCAACGCGTCCGTACTTGCAGACAAGAACAAGGCTGTCATCGATTACGGTATCGACTGGACACAGGCAGGCTCCATTGAAGTAGTTATGCACGTTACACCCGATACATACGAAGACTTCGACGAGGAGAACAACTTCGGCGGCGCGATCGTTCTCGGAAGCAACGCTGACGGCGATTCTTCCCACAACTGGAACGCCAAGGAATGGTACGGCGTAAACGACGAAGACCTCGAATTCACAGCAGAGACCGCTAAGGATCTCCAGGCAAACAAGGTCGGCGATCATCAGTACAAGGTAGTTTGCCCCGTTGACAGCATGAACTCCGTTGTTGCAAACGCTCAGATGGTTCAGGTCGCTATCCAGCACTACAACCCCAACAGCGTATGGTACAGCATCGCAGTTGACAGCGTTAAGGTCCTCGACAAGAGCGGAAGCCTTCTTATAGGCTGGGACGGCGCAACAGGCGCAGTTGAGCTCGGCGCATCCGCAGCTCCCGCAGTTGTAACAGAGGCTCCCGTTGTAGAAGTCGCTGTTGAGGAAACAGTCGTTGAAGAGGCTGCTCCCGTTGAGACAGCTCAGGTAGACGCAGCAGCAGAAACAGCAGCCGCTCCCGTAGCAGGCGACGTTACAGCAGTTGCAACCACCACCAAGGGCTCTCCCAACACAGGTATCGAGGATGTAGCAGTAGTTGCAGGTATCGGTCTTGCAGCAGCAGGCGCATTCCTGATCGCTAAGAAGAGAAAGTAATTTTCCGGACATAGCCAAGCGCCCTGTACAAACGTACAGGGCGCTTTTGTGTGCAAGTAAAAGACTGACCCCACCTACAGGTGGGGTCGGGTTTTCTTATAAGTCGAGTCCGAGCAGCTCTGCGGCGTTCCGCCAGAATATCCGATCCTTCTCGCTGTCGGGGATATCCAGCCCGTCAACAAGCTCTATCTCGGTCTTCGGGTCGCTCCACGGAAGGTCGCTTGCAAACAGTATCTTGTCCGTGCCGTGCTTCTTCACTATCGTGGCGAACAGCTCACGGTCGATGTCCTTCGCAACGTAAGCTGTGTCCATGTACACATTCGGAAGTCCCGCAACATAGCGCAGAACGTGCTCCCACGCATAGTTTCCCGCCATGTGCGCGCCGATGAAGTTGAGCTTCGGGTACCTCTCGCTCAGCTCTATCAGATCATACGGCATCGCGTGGTGTACTATGGGCGAGACCGGATCGTACCCCATGTGGAACACCACCGGGAGCCCGAGCTCCTCACAGCGCTTGTATATCCTCTGGCACGCTTCGTCGAAGATGTACACGCCCTGGTAGTCGTTGTGCAGCTTCAACCCCTTGAACCCCATGCTCTTTATCCTGTCGAGTTCGTCGAGCGCGTCCGGGGCGAAGGGGTGGACGGTGCCGAACGGGATTATGCTCCTGCCCTTGACCTCGTTCACCCAGTTGTTGATCGTGGTCTGCTGGGTGGGCTTGGTGGCTATGGGGAGCAGCACGCCGTAGTCGATACCTTTCTCCGCGAGCAGCTTTCTTGCTCCGCTTATCGTACCGTCTGTGAAGCACGGACAGTCGCCGATCTCGGTAAGCTTGGCGACTACGCGCTCGGCAAGGGACTCTGTATAGGCGTGAATGTGTGTGTCAATTATCATTTACTTTCTCCGTTCTAAACACATTATCCCCGCCGTGAGGCAGGGATAAATCTTTCTTTATCTGCGAAGCCATAAAAACCTTTGGGAAAAGAGGGGGGTGAGGGGGGAGGAAAACCTTTTCCAAGGAAAATGTTTTCTTCCCCCCGTCGCTCGCGTAAGCGAGCAACTTCTGCGCGCTCTCACGCGCCCTACAGCCGACCGTCAAAAGCGCTGCCGGAGCCTCCGAAGCCGGAGCCCGCAGCGGAATAACCGCTGGTCTTTCTGCGGTCGGAGTTCACATTCTGGAGCTCTGCGCGAAGCTCCTTTACTCTCGCGTCAACGCGCGCCGCGGCAAGTCTCTCCTTGTCGCTCACCGTGACTACTACCGAATGCAGCCGTACAGCCGCCTTGTGTATCTCCCGCAGCTCCGCCGACAGACCGAGAGGAACATTTGCTCCGCGAAGCATACGGTGGACAAGATCGCTTTCCTGCGATGTACACTGACCGCAGGCATCGTCTATGTCCCTGCGCACGTTGGCGACCGCCTGGATGATCCTCGCACGGTTAGCGATTATATCCTCCAGCGTCTCGTCGATATCGGTATTGATGATATCGGACGTTGCGGCGCTGTACAGCTCGGTTAGCTGCGCTAAGTCGGACATATCCGCGATTATCCTTGTTTTGATCTCATCGGTCATATAACATCACCTTTTTCAGACTTTCGGCATTGCGGCTACCTGCGCGAACGCGTCTCTGAGATCCGCGAACATCGGCAGCAGCTCCTTTATGATCTTGATGTCCTTCTTCATGTTTGCCTGTATGAGCTGTCTGTTGAAGAAGTCATACAGTGCGTCGAGATCCTTCGACATCGGTATGGACATATCCAGCACCGAACGAAGGGCGTTTACTATATCCTGTGTTTTCTGCAGTGACTTGTTTGCGCCGGCATAATTCTTGCCTTCGATCGCTATGATCGCGAGGTTCATCTGTTTTTCCGCCTCATCGTATAGCTTTACAACTATCTCCATAGGGGTAAGAGTCTGTAAAGACTGCTTCTTGTATTCGGAATATGCGTTTGCCGCCATAAACAATACCTTCCTTATTCTTTATGTCCCGCAGCCGCGCAGCGTTTTACCGTGCGGCTGCGGTGCCTTACCGGTCAATTACTGAAAGTATGACATGAACGATGACTGCTGGCTGTTGAGGGTACCCATCATGGACTCCATGTTGGAATACTTCTTCCAGAGTCGGTTCTGTTCGTTCTCGTAACGTGTGTTGAGCGAGGTGATACGCGTCTTTGTTCTCTTGATAGCGTTGTAGATCTCGTTGTCGGTTGCGGAGGAGCCTGTCGCAAGACCCGCTTTTCTTATGAGCGAGCCCTTTTCCTTGCCCGTAGAACCCACACCCGCGTCGAGAGCCTCGGAGAACTTCTTCATAATGCCGTTCTCGCTATCGGAGAAGAGCTTCTGGATATCGTCGAAGTTGTTCTCTATCGCCTTGTCGAGGTCGTCCTCGCTGATTATGAGCTTACCGTGCTTGTTGTAGTCGGAAGAAGACTTGATGCCCATGGACGACAGCGAGAATGTCTTGCCGTCGTAGCCCTCCACCGAGCCCATAAGCGCAGTACGCAGATTGGTCATTATCGTGTTGGTGATGCTGTCGTGATACAGGAGACCCTTCTTGGACTTCTCCTCCCACTTCTCCTCCTGCTTCTCGGAGAGATCGAGGTCTTCCTTATCCGAGTCGGTCAGGAAGTAGTAGTCCTTTTCGGGCTTCTCGTCGAGGTACTTGTAAACGTCCTCGATGAGCTGGTTGTAGTCGTTCACGAAATCCTTGATGAGATCCTTGATAGCTGAGGTGTCCTTGCCCACCGAAACGGTAAACTCCTCACCGACCTTGGCATTCTTCGAGATCGTGAAGGTCGTACCGTCCGCTTCAATGCTGTTGTTGTCGCTCTGATACATCTTGCCGTCGATGTAAACTTCAAGGTTCTGACCCGCTTCAAAATCTCCGCCGACTATGCCGAGGGACGAGAGCAGATTGCCGCCGTTCGTGTCCTCAACGTTAACCTCGCTGTTGACGCCGTACTTGCTCGCTGTAACGGTGAACGCGTTGTCGAGCGAGGAGTAGGTCATCTTGACACCCGCCGACGAAGCGTTTACGGTCTTCATCATGTCATTTACGGTCGTCTCGCCGTCAAACGAGAAGCTCTTGCCGTTTATCGTAAAGTTGTACTTGCCGTTCTCGTCGGCTGTCGCACCGATATCCGCAAGCTTGGTGGTGTTGGTGATCTGCGATATCGAGGTGGTAGCGTCCGCACCCGCGTTTCCGAGAGTCGCCGCGTCGTTGGCACTGTTGTTGCCGACGGTAAGTGCAGCGTTGACGTAGGTCTTTACGGGCTCGTCGCCCTCGTTCTCACCGGGAGTCTCCTTGTACGCCTTTACGGTCGCCTTGTTGGTCGCCTTGTCGTAGTTCACCTCAAACTTCGTTCCATCGGCGAGCTCAAGGTTGCCTATGCTGTTCTTGAGAGCGGACTCGTTGAAGTGGTCGAGAATGTTCGCCTTGGAGGTGTCATAGTCTGCGGTGGACTCGTCGTACACGGACTTCTTGTACTGAGCGAACATATTGCTCTCGGAAGCCTTCCATGTGTCCTTGTTGAGATGCCAGCTGTCGGATTCGATCTTGTCGGTCTTCCAGGTGGAGAAGTCCTTCATCGGGGTCTCCGGGTCAGCCTGTGCCGCGGTAAGCTCTGCGCTTGCGGTGGAGTTGCCCTGCGCCCACTCATAGATGCCGAGAGCTGTCTCGTCTTCGCCAAGCCCGGACTTATAGGTCTCATAAGCCGCCTTTGACTCGTCGGAGAGGTTATTTGTCGCGTAGTTGTTCTGGTAGGTCTTGTAGCCGTCTGTGTAATAAGCGTCGTCGTAGTCGTTCTCGCCGTTGCCTGTGCCTTCGTACTTATGTACGAGCTTGGTGAGCTTCTCGGACTGCTCCGTGGTGAGGCTTGCGCTGCTGAGGTAGTCGTAAGCGCTCTTCATCGCGGGCTCTGCGTCTTCTATTGCCTTCTTGTAGGTGTCGTTGTCCTGCGCCCACTCATAGATACCCTTAGCGGTCTCACCCGGGTGGCTTGCCTCATAGTCAAGCTTATAAGCGTCGTATGAGTCTAACGCTTCGGTCGAAAGCGTGCTTCTTGCAAAGCTGTCCTTGTACGTTGTATAAGCCGCATTGAGGTCCTCGTCCGCCTCAGCCCACTTGCTGATACGGCTGTCCTTATCCGCCGCGAGAGCCTGATTATAAAGGCTGTTGATGTCGGAGTCGGAAGCGGTCTCCTTCCACGCCTTGAATGCGTCGTATCTTACGGATTCCTTGTAATCGTCTGCTACCTGCTTATAAAGCACGGCAGCGTCCATTATTTCCGCCTCCATAGCGTATGCCCTTTGCTGGACATCTTCCTCGGAAGCGTCTTCACCAAGCTCCGTTCTCGCGAGCCCCTTGGCGTAATCGCTTATGTTGAGAGTCAGATCGACCTCGCCGGTAGTGGTGTTTATCATACCGGAGCCGATAGCGTTGTCGAAATGCGACGCTTCTATGGTCTGGAACGATGTGGTCACGGACTGCTCGCCGATCTGGAACGAGATCGTGTTGGTGCCGCTCTTTACGGAGGACAGATCAAGAGTATTGGTGTCTTTGAGCGAGCCTACTCCGGACATAGTGATGCCCTTGCCGGAACGGGACACTATCTGTCCGTCGTCCTCGACATAGACCATGCCCTTGTTGCCGGAGTCGCCTACGGAGTCGTTGCTCTCGCCGAATTCTTCCTCCAGCTTGTCGTTGATCGCGTTTATGGTGGCCGCAGATGTGCCGCCCGCAGTAAACTTTATAGTCTTTTCGGTATCGCCGACCGTAACGGTAAGGCCGTACTCCTTGCCGCTTTCAAGCGAGTTTATGTCGATCTTCGCGTTGCCGCTTATCGACTTTCCGGTAAGCTTCGCCTGCTTTGCGGTCTTGTTGACCGTTACCTTGTAGTCTCCCGGGTTGGAGTTTACGGTGGTGGAAACGGAAATACCGGAAGCGAGGGTCTCTAAGTTGCCGGAATCGTAGATCTTGGAGGAATACTTGTTCCACATCGAGCTTCCGGACAGGTAGGAATCCTTCTTCAGAATATCAAAATACTTGTTCTTGATATTCTGCATCTTGGTGATGATATCGCGGTAGGCCTCCTGCGTAGCCTCGTATTTGAGCACATTGCGTTCCTGCTTCGTGGCTTTGAGCTTGGTGTTCGCAGTCAGAGCGTTTATGATAGACTCGGTATCGAGACCGGAGTTCATACCGCTCATTCTGATCATATCATTTGCCATGTCAGATCAAATCCTTTCTGTGTGCTGTGCCTTCCGATCCGTCGGAAAGCCTTTATAACTTACTGCTTCTCCTTGTTCGCGGCAAGCAGGGCGTTAAGAGCGTCCTTCGATACCGCCTGAGACGAGTCGAGGTTGGTCTCCTGCGCGTGTCTCAGCTCGTTTCTTATTATCTTTATATCCTTCGGGGCCGATATACCGAGCTTCACACGGTCCTTGGCCACCTCAAGCACGGTTATCTCGATGTTGTCCGCGATGATAACGCTCTCTTCGGTTTTTCGTGTAACAACGAGCAATTACTTCACCTCCCGCGATTCGTAAACGGGCATTCTGAAAGGATAGTCGAGCGGAAGTATGATCTGGAGCGCCTTACGTTCCGCCTTGTTGATAACGATCGGGGATTTCATATTGACTGTGGTGTGCTTATAGTCCGCCGGCACCTTGGCGATTACGAGGGCGGTCGCCTCCTGGTCTGCTTCAAGCCCGAGTATCGAACGCTCGCTGTCCGCAAGTATTACGGTGAAGCCGCCGTCGATGAGCATGGGGTTGAAAACGATGAAGCAGAGGGCGGGGTCATCGAGCGACTGGAGCCACATAGGGTATACTCCTTCGCCGAGAGGGGAGAGAAGCGCGAACTTCTTGTTGTCCTCGAAGGCGTAAAGTCCGTTCGGAAAATCGTAGATGTCGTTCTCGTTTACTTCTATCGTGCCAAAATCCCTTGTTTCAATACTAATCATATTCGTTTTCCTTTCATTCTTACGGGGATATCCCCGATATTATGCCGGAACCTGTGGTGATATCAGCCGTGTACGTCTATTTTCGGGACATAGTTGGGGTCGGACTGCGGCGGAACATAGATCGGGTCGCCGAGGTACTCTATCTCCACCTTCGGCATCTGAGTGATGTTGAACTCGACCTTTCCGGGGATAAACTCAAGCGGTACGACACCGGCGTTCTCCCAGTCGATGTTCACATCGCCCGCGTCGTAGTTGATGTTGAGCACGCCGTCCTCGAATGTGACATCGGCGCCTTCTTTGGGCAGAAAATCCATTATGGTCTGGATCGTCTGACCCGCCTTGTTGTTCTGAGCAGCTATCTCTGCCGGGGAAACTCCGCGGACAAGCTGATCGCCCTCATTGACGATCTTAGCGGTCGCCTGGTACGCCACGGAGATACCGTCGCTGGCATTTTTCTTCGCAAGGTCGGTGTTGTTGTAG
>JAFZOA010000669.1 GCA_017550775.1 Ruminiclostridium sp.
ATAAAGAGCCTACCGGCAATGACTATAGGAAAATAGCTGAATATTGGCTTAAAATTCGCAACATCAACAACTATATTATATCATCATGTCCAATATTAAACAAAAAGATTAAAGAGACAAAAGAAGAAATAATAAAAGCGAAAAAAACGCTGACAGCAGAACAGCAACAGTCAAAGCCAAAGAAACCAAAGCGCTGATGTGCTACATATATCACAATTTTGCAGGGGGCTCCCCTGCCTTTTTCTTTTTCGGGCAGGAAAGAAAAAAGCTCTCCGCGACCGGAGAACAGGAGCCGACAAATATTGACAGAAAAATCTCAAAAATTTTTCAAAAAACTATTGACAAGTAAAGTGGTTTATGATATTATAAACAGTGGGCAAGTCCTATTTATTTTTGAATATCACAAAAACACCCGCAACCCGTGTGTGTGTGTACACACACACACACGGGCGACCGCAAAGATGCGCCAACATCTGAACGGCTTTTACGAGCGTCTTTAGTGTGCTACATTAAGTGTTCTCTTATTATAGCACATTTAAATACATTTTGCAAGAGCTTTCAGATGATTCCGCAATATCTGGAAGCTCTGTTATTTTGGTTTAAGTTCCTGCACGACAGGGATTTAAATAAATTACAATTGAATAAACTCTTTCGTCTGATAACAATTTTACCTATGTTCCGTAACAACTGCGCCGTGACCGTAAGCATAGCGAGTATATATACCGTTAAGGTTGAGCTACTTCGGAAATAAGTAAATCCGGTTCCGCTGCGTAAAACCATGAGCAGGTACATGGGGACATCGTCCGTTACGGCGTCGGTAAAAGTCGCGATTGGCTACCAACTGAATTTATTTAAATTTATTGCAGGGCGGTGTGTCCGCACCGTTCTGCAACTATTTCCTTTACCGTTCAGCTTCGAGCGATTTTAAACAAATCGTTGGAAACTGAACTCGAAAAGAAAATTGGCGGAGAAGGAGGGATTCGAACCCTCGAACCGCTTTTGACGGTTACGCGATTTCCAATCGCGCGCGCTCGACCAGCTACGCGACTTCTCCATGGAGTAAATCAGCAACGGGTTTACAATATGATATTTTATCACATAACAAACGATTTGTCAATAGTTTTTTTCAAAATATTCAAATTCCTTTGGCAAACGACCCGCGGAGAATGATATCCGCGGTAAGAATAAGGACTTTGAAGACACGCACGATCAGCCAACTGTTCAAACGGGAGTGCTTTATGTTGTGCGAATTTACTATTGACAAATGCGTCTAAAAGCGGTATAATAAGCTTTAGCGCAAAAAAGCAGCGCCGCAAAAAAGCGGCGTAACGTTAAAGGAGAAAAAGTATGCCACTAATCATCACCATACTTGTGCTGTATGTCGCGGTCGCGATCGGCATAGGTGTCTACTGCAACAGAAAAGCGACCACAGTAAACGAGTACGTTCTCGGCGGACGCTCCGTAGGTCCGTGGATCACAGCGTTTGCGTACGGTACAAGCTACTTCTCGGCTGTCATCTTCGTAGGTTATGCAGGTAAGTTCGGCTGGAACTTCGGCGTGGCTTCGACATGGGTAGGTATCGGAAACTGCATCATCGGCTCGCTCATGGCGTGGGCTATCATGGGCAGACGCACGCGTGTAATGTCCAAGCACCTTGAGAGCGCGACGATGCCGGAGTTCTTCGAGAAGCGCTACCTGAGCAAGACTCTCAAGATAATCGCAGCGCTTATCGTGTTCATCTTCCTTATCCCATACACAGCTTCCGTTTACAACGGTCTTTCGAGACTGTTTGAAATGGTATTCAACGTGGATTACTCGATCTGCGTTATCGCAATGGCGGTGATAACCGCGGTCTATGTTATCCTCGGCGGATACAAGGCTACCGCTTACAATGACTTCGTTCAGGGCATAATCATGCTGGTAGGCATAGCCGCAGTGGTAGTTGCGACGCTCAACAGCAAAGGCGGCTTCTACTCCGCACTCACACAGATGTCCCAGATCCCCAACGAGACCGGCGTAATGGCGGGTATGCAGGGCGCTTATGCAAGCTTCTTCGGTCCAGACCCGATCAACCTGCTCGGCGTTGTTATCCTGACCTCGCTCGGCACATGGGGTCTCCCGCAGATGGTTACAAAGTTCTATACTATTAAAGATGAGCGCTCGATCAAGTCCGGTACGGTCGTATCTACGATCTTCGCACTGGTAGTCGCAGGCGGCTGCTACTTCCTCGGCGGCTTCGGTCGTATCTTCGTTGAGCCCAACGAGGCCGGCGCTCCGGTAAGCGGCTTCGACTCGATCATACCGACCATGCTGGAGAACCTCCCCGACCTGCTGATAGGCGTGGTAGTGGTGCTGGTGCTCTCGGCTTCGATGTCAACACTTTCGTCACTCGTACTCACATCAAGCTCGTCTATCACCCTCGACCTTATCAAGCCCATGCTCAAAGGTAAGCTTGACGAGAAGAAACAGCTCATCACGCTCCGTGCGTTCGTGGCTGTATTCCTCGTAGTATCGGTAATAATCGCCCTCAACAAGAACGCCCTTATCTCCGACCTCATGGGCTATTCGTGGGGAGCTCTCGCCGGCGCGTTCTTAGCCCCGTTCCTTTACGGTATCCTCTGGAAGAAGACCACAAAGGCGAGCGTGTATGTAAGCTTTGTTGTCGGTATCGGCGTGACAGTACTTCACCTGATACTCTCGTCACTGGGTATGCTTTCCGGAACATTCCTCGGATTTACGATCGCGTCCCCTGTTAACCTCGGCGCGTTCACAATGGTGATCTCGATCATCATCGTCCCGATAGTGAGCCTTATCACCCCGAAGATGAAGAAGTCGGACGTTGACAGGATATTCAGCTGCTACAACAAGCAGGTAGTCGTACACCAGAGCGAAGCTATCAACGGCGGTGACAGCGC
>JAFZOA010000670.1 GCA_017550775.1 Ruminiclostridium sp.
AGATCATCTCCCGATGAAGGTTTCATTCGAGGTTGAGCGACGCGCAAAGACCCGTGACCTCGAACACCTGCCTGACATCATCATTTGCCCTGATGATACGCATATTGCCTTTGAGCGCCTTGTGTATGCCAAGAAACAGGCGAAGTCCCGATGACGATATGTACACAAGCTTTTCAAGATCTATCACAAGCTCACTGATATCATCTGTCCTGCCGCGAAGCTCTTTTTCAAGCTGAACGGTCGTATTGGAATCAAGTCTTCCTTCAAGCGCGATATTCATAACGCCGTTTTCTTTTCTTATGGATATTTCCATGTTTACCTGCCTTTCATCGGTCAGTGTCAACTCTCTGTCTTTCGACAAGTTCAGCGAAAAAGCCTTTCTTTGCTATAAGCTCGTCATACTTGCCGTCCTCAATGATCCTTCCCTTATCGATAACTATTATCCTGTCGCACTGCTTTATCGTTGAAAGCCTGTGCGCTATCACTATTCTTGTGCATTTCAGTTTATCCAGCGATTCCGACACCTTTTTCTGCGTTATATTGTCGAGCGCCGAAGTTGCTTCGTCAAATATCAGGAGCTTCGGTTTCGGAGCCACCGCGCGTGCTATCATAAGTCTCTGTTTCTGTCCTCCGGATATACCGCCCTGACCCTCTGAGATCATGGTGTACATTCCCATGGGCATAGCGCGTATGTCGTCCGCCATACCCGCAAGATCGGCGGCTTCCCAGGCATCATCCACCGAAAGCTGAGGCGCAGAGATCACGATGTTTGAATAAATATCACCCTGGAACAGCTTTCCGTTCTGCGTTACTATACCGATCTTTCTTCGCAGGGATTTAAGATCCAGCTTGTTTATATCCTTGCCGTCATAATATATCGCGCCTTTCTGCGGCTTCTCAAACCCGAGAAGCAGACGCACGAGCGTCGATTTGCCGCAGCCCGTTTTCCCGACTATCGCGACATACTGACCCGGTCGGATCTTAAGCGACATATCATCGACCACAGGCGGCATATTGTCATTATAACGGAAAGACACGTTGTTGAGCTCGATGCCTCCCGAAACGCGGGTAACTATCTCCTTACCCTCAGAGACCTCCGGTTCGGCTTCCAGGATAGGCTTTGTCATTTCAATTACCGGCTTTATCTGCGCAACGATCAGTGTGATATCTGCAAGAGACATAAACGCGCCGGACACCATTCCGTAAGCAGAATTGAAAGCATAGTAATCGGATACCGAGACCCCGCTTTTTACAGCGGCGGCATACAGCGCAAACGTTCCTACGAGCGATATCGCGGTGTTTATGACGCTGTTCGCGCTGATAAATACAGGCGGATTGTATTCAAGCTCGGTCACTTTCGCGAAAAGCCTTCCCCAGCGAGCAAATGCTCTTTTTTCCGAACCGGAGAGCCTTATCTTCTGCACACCCGTGAGAAGTGCATAGGTCATACCGCTTTCCTTTGATGAAAGCTCCATGTACTGCTTGCTTATTCTCATCTGCACCAGCGCGGTCACTATCGACACGATCAGTGTAACGAGTGTAATGGATATCGACGGGATAACAAGCGCAGGCGCATACACGAATATCTGCATGATATACATCAGCGAAAATACCGATGTAAGTCCGGTGGACATAGTGGTACTTACTATCATCGAACACAGCGTGTTTATGTACTGCATCCTCTGCGTGAGCTCACCGGAGCTGTAGTCCTTGAAAAACGTCGCGGGAAGCGATATCACACGCATCATGGACGCCGACTCGACACTCATCGACATCTTAGTATTCAGTCTCGATATGAGAATGTTCTTGACCGTCTCTACCATCGCAGAGCTTATCGTCACACAGCCAAGAAATACCGCGACGGATATCAGCAGCCTTAGGCTCTCGGAACCTATGACTTCGGAGAAGATGATGCTGTTTATCTTCGGCAGAAGCATTCCGATAAGCGTTACTGCTAGCATTGAACCGAGTATCAGTATCACATCGGCGCGTGATATCGTCCCGAGCATATACCGGACAAGATCGCGTACACCTATTTTTCTCAGCGGGAAAGGTTTATAGAACGCGAGCGCCTCGTCCTCAAAGAGACCGACGTTATTCCGGTTTATTTTCACCTTTTTTCCGTCATCGTCTATGAACGCGTATCCCGAAAGTCCCGAGGGGATAAACGCAACTGCGCTCTGGTCGGACTTGCGCACTCCGAGCATAGCTCCGACCGCGTCCTTGTACCAGCCCTTTTTGAGCTTCACGGTCCTGTGCATTATCCCGTGCGGCCGCAGAAGATATTCAAGCTGGTCATTCACATCGGTCATATTGTCCGGCAGGTCACGGGTCTTTGCGTGATAAAATCTGAGTATGCAGTCGATAGCGTTCTTCGCGACCATTCTTTTGTCATTCAGCGCGGCGGACAGCTTTTTCCCGAGCACCGACCCCGCTATCTCTATGAAAGAGTCGGAGAAAAGCTCGTCATCGCTCCGTTTGCGCTGTTTTATCTGTTCATCGAACCAACCCAAGTCTATGATCAACAATCGATGACCGGTAATATATTATCCGCATCACCGACTGTATTCTCCTTTCGTAATGATTTGCGTATTGCCTGTATTTTTTCCGAAAGTTCCGGAACATATTTCACATTCCGGTTTTATTCCGTAGTCACAAGCTCGGTATATAAACCGCCTTTTTTCATAAGATCACTGTGGGTGCCGCGCTCTACGACATCGCCCTTATCCATAACGATTATCTCGTCACAATCGCGGATAGTCGAAAGCCTGTGCGCCACAACGATACAGGTTATACCGCGGTCTTTTATCGCCCTTACGACATCATATTCGGTCTTTGCGTCGAGAGCCGATGTAGCCTCGTCAAGAATGATTATCGTCGGGTCCTGTGCAAGCACACGCGCTATCTCCATACGCTGTCTCTGGCCGCCGGAGAAATCCTTGCCGTTTTCGGTGATCCTATAGTTATAGCCGCCCTCTCGCTGCATTATATCCTCATGGAGCTGTGCGTCACGGGCTGCTATTATCATTTCGAAATCCTCGATCGAGTTATCCCACATCTTGATATTGTTCGCGATCGTGTCCTCGAACAGAATGATATCCTGATCGACGACCGCAAGCGAACCTGTGAACACTGCACGGTCGATGGCGGAAAGAGGCTTTCCGTCGTAAAGTATCTCGCCGCTCCACGGCCGGTAAAGTCCGCTTATCAGCTTTGAGAGCGTCGATTTTCCGCAGCCGGAG
>JAFZOA010000671.1 GCA_017550775.1 Ruminiclostridium sp.
GTCATACCGCGAAGATTGCGGATAAAACGTATTCTTTCACCTATTGCCATGCTATCAGCTCCAATCAATTTATTTGATAACAGTATAGCATATATGTTTATGTATGTCAAGAAAAATAAAGCAAAAATGTTTAAATTATTTTTCAAAAAAGCTTGACAAAAACAAATATGTTTAGTATAATACAATTAAACTTATAAGTTTAACTCTTGTGGAAAGGAGGTAACAGGATATGGCAGAAACAATGTTTCTGCGTGTCGATAATGTAGCAAAGGAGTTGGATGTATCCACGGCTTATGCTTACAGGTTGGTACGCAGGCTGAACCAGGAACTTGAGGAAAAAGGTTTTTTAACGATCGCAGGAAGAGTTGACAAGCGATACTTCTACGAAAGGTTCTACAGCACAAAGAACGATGATGAAGGGAGGGGATAAAACAAGAAAGACCGGGCACTGAACAACAGAACAAGCTGCATGGTGCCTCGATGCTGAAAGAGGCATCATGCCCGTAAAAAAGGAGGCAAGAACTATGGCGGCATTTAAGAACGAGAAAAACAACACATGGTTTGTACAGTTTCGTTACAAGGACTGGAAAGGAGAACAGCAGCAAAAATTCAAAAGGGGATTTGCAACAAAGCGTGAAGCACTGGACTGGGAGCGTGAATTCCTTACGCAGAAGCGGTCGGACGTAAACATGACATTTGAGAGTTTCTATGAGCTTTACGAAAAAGATATGCGTCCGAGGCTCAAAGAAAACACGTGGCTTGGTAAGGAAAACATAATCAGAAACAAGATCCTTCCGTATTTCGGGAAACGTAAGCTCTCGGAAATAACAGCAAAAATGATTATTGACTGGCAGAACGAGATCAGAATACAGAAAGACCGTTACGGAAAGCCCTACTCGCTTAACTATCTCAAAACCGTTCACAACCAGTTTTCGGCAATGCTCAACCACGCAGTCAAGTATTACGACCTCGCTTTCAATCCCGCCACCAAAGCAGGAAATATGGGGCGTGAGGAACGAAAAGAAATGCTTTTCTGGACACTTGACGAATATAAGAAATTCGCCGAAGCAGTAATGGACAAGCCGCTTTCATACTACGCTTTCGAGATGCTTTACTGGTGCGGATTGCGTGAAGGCGAATTACTGGCGTTGACGCCAAAGGACTTTAATTTCAAGGCAAAAACGGTCACCATAAATAAATCCTATCAGCGAATCAATAAGCGAGATGTTATCACTTCCCCGAAAACACCGAAAAGTAACAGAACAATAACAATGCCGCAGAAATTGTGCGACGAGATGCAGGATTACCTGAAAATGCTCTATCGCCCGGAAGAGAACGACAGGATATTTCCCATAACGAAGCACTATCTGAAGCATGAAATGGATCGCGGCAGTAAGATCGCCGGTGTCAAAACAATTCGTATCCACGATATTCGCCACAGCCACGTAAGCTTACTTATCGAAATGGGATTCTCGGCACTTGCGATCGCAGATCGCGTAGGACATGAAAGTATCGACATCACTTGTCTGACTTACGAATTTCCTGTAAAGTCCCATTTTGTTGTCCTCCTGTTATATAAATTATTTATTGCAATGATCATACTACGAGCCCTGCGGCTATCAGAACTATCGCAAACAGCGAAAACCCGAACCCCAAAGCGCCGCCAAGCTTTATCCCGAGCTTTCGGAGCGGTATAAGTATCGCCGCTGCGGTCACCGGGTTGAGCAGTATCATAAACACGGGTACATTCAGAGCTCCTGTAAGTATTGCGGCGATGACGATCACGGTAGAACCTGCAAAAAGACTGACAGCGCTTATGAGCGACGGTATCTTCGGATATTTAGTGACAGCATCCACTGCGGGCTGTATCTCCTCGGTAGGCAGCTTTCCCGCAAGTCTGCGGTAAACTATGCGCTGGGTAATTACCGAGCCATGATAGTAAAGCCCGGTGTACGCTCCGACAAATGTGTTTATTTTCAGCGCGAGAGCCAGTCCCTCGTTGCATTACTTGCGGGAGGCTTTCTAATCGGAACAGCGGGAGTTAAAATTCTCGGCTCGAAGGAAGCAAGAAAGGTCTATGCTCACACGACTGCCGCGGTGATTCGCGCGAAGGACTGCGTTATGACAAAGGCGGACGAGATACGCGAGGGCTGCGACGATATTCTGGCGGAGGCGCGTGACATCAACGAAAAGAAAGCGTCGGAATGTCCGGAGACGATCGAGGATGAGAGCGAAAAGACCGCCGAAGAAACGGAGACGGCTGAGGAATGAAATGCACCATTCTTGTTTACTGCCTTTTCCATATCTGTGACCCCTTCACCCCAATGCCACGTCAAGTATCATCATTGCCGCAAATCCCGTCGCGAAAGATACCGTACCGATGTTGGAATGCTCGCCCGCGGACATCTCGGGGATAAGCTCCTCGACCACAACGTAGATCATAGCACCTGCCGCGAAGCTCAGCAGATAAGGCATTGCGGGGATTATGAATCCCGCCGCCGCAATAGTCACAAGCGCGGCTATCGGCTCTACTGCGCCGGAAATAACGCCAGCGACAAATGCCTTGGGCTTGCTCATCCCCTCGGCTTTTAAAGGCATGGAGATTATCGCGCCCTCGGGGAAATTCTGTATCGCGATACCGAGCGCCAATGCGAGAGCTCCAGACGCGGACATTCCGCCGCCGTAGATAAATCCCGCGTACACAACGCCAACCGCCATTCCCTCAGGAATGTTGTGAAGCGTCACCGCAAGCAGCATCATGATGTTTTTCGGGAGCTTTGATTTGAGACCCTCCGCCTTGTCGCTGTTCATGTGCAGGTGAGGTATCAGCTTATCGAGCAGCAGCAGAAACGCGATACCGAGCAGAAATCCTATCGTTGCAGGCAGGAACGCGAGTCTGCCCATATCGGTCTCGCTCTGCTCTATCGCGGGGATAAGAAGACTCCACACGCTCGCCGCAGTCATAACGCCCGCCGCAAAGCCTGTGAGTATGCGCTGTACCGACACGCCGAGCTGTTTTTTCATCAGGAACACGCACGCAGCACCAAGCGATGTTCCGAGAAAAGGGATAAGTACGCCCTGTAATATCTCGTTCATAAATTGATCATCTCCGATCTTTAAGTTACGAACAATCCGCATAAAAGTGCGAGTCCCGCCGATAACGCGATAAATACGATTATGTGCAACAGGTGTGTTTTCCAATTGTAGCCGAACAGTTGCGACCCGACTATATTTTTGACTTCCGGGTAATAGTGCGGGAAGAATCCGGAATGGCACAGCAGAAACAGGTCGAAAAACAGGATGTCGTATAGTTTCAGACCGAGCAGCATTATCAGAAAACGTATGAAAAACTGTCGGAAATCATAACCGCTCGCAACGCCTTCGATACATCCAATAACTATCGGCGCGATCATCAGAAAGAATTGCACAGCCGACAAGGAAAAATCCGAGCGCGTGTGCGTGCGGGAAACGTTCGGGGCGCGGCTGAACGGCATCCTGTATCTCCTTCGGTGCCGATGTGAAATATCGTTTGTCCTGTATCAGCGCGACCCCCGACCACAGCAGCAGGAAAAGCCCCGACATCATAATTACCGCAAGAATTATCGTTATCAGCATTTCTTCACCGTCTATTCAATGTAGTTATCTTTTGCTAAC
>JAFZOA010000672.1 GCA_017550775.1 Ruminiclostridium sp.
CGAGGTCAATGGGAACTCAAAAAGCTGACCCCAAACGAATATTATGATTATGTGACCACCGGAGTATATCCACTGCCAACATTTAAATCAGATTAGCTGTGTTCTGTCTTACCGGTGTCCGCAGAATGGGGTACACTTTAGCCCCCTTCTGTGAAAGTTTGGTGAAATTTATACCAAGACATAATATATTATAGCATATTTCACCTTATTTTGCAAGCAGTTTTGAAGAATAATACCGCCGACAAGCAAAAACACTTATCAGCGGGATTTGAGTATATTCTGTATTATGGGCTTAACTTGTATTTCAGCTTCCTTAGAGCCTTTTCTTCGATCTGTCTTATCCTCTCCTCGCTCAGATCATACTTAACGCTCAATTCCGAATATAAGAGCGTTTCATAACCGTCAATGCCGTATCGGTGCTTGATGATCTCCTGCTCCTTTGTATCAAGCTCGCCCAAAACATTGTGAAGCCGCGCTATCATATCACCCTTCTCGGCTTCATCTTCGGGCAGCGGAGTATTCTCGTCCGGCGTTATTTCTTCAAGCTCGGTGCGGTTTTCCTCGTCAACAATGCTGTTAAGGGAAACATACTGCATATACTGCTTCCGCATTGACAGACACTTCCTGACCTTTTCAACAGTAATATCGAGCGTTTCCGCGATAGTCAGTAACCGTTCATCGCGCTCCACACCCTGCTGCGTTAGCGAGTTGTCGAGCCTTATGCACTTTTCTATGGTGTTCATCAGATTATTCGGTATCTTTATCGAAAAGCCGTGTTCTCTGATCTCGTGCTTTATCTCACGCTTTATCCAATGCACGGCATAGGTGCTGAATTTCGCGCCGCTTCCGGCATCATACTTTTCGGCGGCAGCCAATAAACCGAGGAATCCGACCTGAATTAGATCCTCAATGTCAAGGTCATTCCCGTTATATCCAACATAAGCAGCAGCGACTTTTCCCACAAGCCGCTGATTTTTTATGCACAGATCCTGCTTAGCCTGCTGATCTCCCGACTGTATCAGCAGGCAAAGTTCTTCATTCGACCTTTCCATGACATCACCAACCTATTATAAGGTCTATTTTATCACAAAATGTCGAAAAGCGCAATACCAAAATCGGGACAATTGAAATTGAGTATATATTTATAATAGTATATTTTTGAACGCCGATTTGGTCAAAAAATTGGTAAAAAATCGGTCATAGGGTTCGACCTGAAATTAAAGTATAATAGAAATAGGACAGATTGGTACGAATTGTCCGTACTTCGATACCGATTTGCCCGAGAAGTTAAACACCTACAGACAAAAGGAGGAAAACATTATGAGGAAGCTCAACAACACGATCATCATAGCCGTAGATCACGGCTATGGAAACATCAAGACGGTCAATACCGTAACGCCGACAGGCATTACCGCCTACGATACGGAGCCGACCTTCACAGGCGACATCTTACAGTATGACGGCAAGTATTACCGCATCGGAGAGGATCACAAGCCTTTCCTCTCCGACAAGACAATGGACGAGGACTTCTACATTCTCGGTCTCGCCGGTGCAGCGAAGGAGCTCGACATCGAGGGTATCACTACGGCAGATGTACACATCGCCGCCGGACTTCCGCTCACATGGGTAAAGACCCAGCGCGAGGACTTCCGCAAGTATATCACTAAGAACAGTAGGGTCAAGTTCAGCTACGGCGGCAAGCAGTACAACATTCGTATTGTAGGCTGCTCCGTCTATCCGCAGGGCTACACGGCGGTGCTCGACAGGCTCTCCGAGATGAACGGAGTGAATATGCTTGCCGACATCGGCAACGGCACGATGAACATCATGTATATCAACAACAAAAAGCCGGTTGAAAGCAAGACTTTTACCGAGAAACTCGGCGTGAACCAGTGCGTCATCAAGGCAAAGAACATCGTTCTCGACAGGTACGGAACAATTCTCGATGAAAGCATCATCGAACAGATGATCCGCACGGGAACGGCAGACATCGGGGACAAGTATCTCGACTGCATTTCAGACGCTATCAAGGATTACAGCGCATATATCTTTGAAACTCTCCGCAAGTACGAATACGACAGCGAGCTCATGCGGCTATATATCACTGGCGGCGGTGCTACTCTTATCAAGCACTTCGGAGAATACGATGAAAGCCGCGTTACAATTATTGAGGATATATGTGCAGCCGCGAAGGGATATGAAAAGCTCGCATATAACGCACTTCTCAGGGAACAGGAGCTTCACAAGAACGAGCCGAAGAAGCCTACAAAGCCGAAGTACGACAGCGCGGATAAAAAGGCAGATATTCCGGAGGAAACCAATGCAGCAGATACTTCGGTGGAAACCAATGAAAAGGAAGTGAGCGACAATGCCGACGATCAGAGCGACAAGCCTGCGACTGAATCTTGATAAACCTGAACACCGTCAGGCGTGGGATTACTTGCAGGCTCTCGACGGTACGGAGTTTAAGTCATACACTTCCGCAATTGTAACGGCGGTCAATGACTATTTCGGCAGATATTTTCGCCGGAAAGACGACCCGTATCTCGAAACCCGGGAACGTGAAGAAAAATTCGTCGAGGAGATCGTAGCGGCGGTGGAGCGGTCAGCAGAAAAAGCACTTCCCGCTTTCCTCGCCGCCTGCATCGCGGAAATTCTGAACAGTAACGGGAATTTCATCACACCCGCACAGAATTTCACACCTGCTGAAAAAGTCGAAAATGACGATATTTCGGACGTAGATCTCGACTTTATCGGAGGATAGCAAAAAGCTCCCTCGGCGATACCGGATTTCCCGCGACAGATACCGTTTCCGTGCAGATTTGATACCGATTTTCTGCGCCGTAAAAAGTATATACCAATCGGCGCAGAAAATGGTACTGCATATATACCAAAGTCGCGCAAAAATGGTAGCGCCCGCTATTTTCATCGCCTCTGACCGCCGAGTATAGCCAAACAAATAAATTTACGGCGGTCAGAGGCGATAGGCAGGTAGCACCGCTGGCTATACAAATCCCGACTAATGGCGGGCTTTGCATAGACTGCGCGGTACTACCTGCTCAGGAGGGAGAACCCTCCCGAGACCTACCCCAAAATGCGGCGCAGGAGCGCCGGGAAAAGCGCCGCAGGAGCGGCGCGCAAATGAAATGATCGGAGGAAAAATATTTGGAGAAGAAAACTTTGAGAAAAAGAAACAATCAGTTTGCGATCCGCCTGTCGGACTCCGAGCTTGCACTCTGGAACAGTAAACAGTCAGCCAGCGGTCTCGGCAAAACTGAATTCTTTTTGAAAATGCTGAAAAGCACCCGCATAAAAGTTTACAGCTTCAACGAGAGTTTGAAACTTTTGTACAACGAGCTGCGTCACATCGGCGGTAATCTCAATCAGGCGGCATATCTCGTAAACGTTGACCGCTTTGATGTTGCCGTGCGCGAGATCGACGCTATGTATCGGGAGTTTATGAACTTGATGAACAAGTTTCAGAAATTCATCGACAACCCGATGATAAACGCTACGATCATTGATGTGCCGACAAAGGACGGTGATTGATTGCCCTTCGGAAATGTTAATGTTGATTACGCACCTTGTAAATCTGTCGGGCAATTAAAGTCGGCGGCGCTGTATATGATAGGAATGAAACCGGAGCAGCGCCGCGAGGGAATTGTTAAAACCCGCGATGACTTATATGCCGCTCTCGGTTGCAACCGGAACAACTTTGCGAATGACATTCTCGTTACTCGAAAACTTAACGGAAAAAGTTATAGCAAGCATAAGCCGGACACGATACTTGCGCACAAGATGTCAATTTCATTCCACCCCGATGATAACGGAAAGCTGGATCATAAACTGGCATTCAAGATCGCGCAGGAATTCGCGGAGCATTTCATTCACAGCAAAGGTTACGAAGTGCTGTTCGCGGTGCATACAGACACCGATCATATACACGCGCACTTTTTGATAAGCAATTGCAATATGGAAACCGGAAAATCGTATCGCCGCAGCCAGCACGACCTTTATGAAATGTCGGAATATTTCGGTCAGCAATGCCGTCACTACGGTTTAACAAATTCGATTAGGGATAGTTTTTATAATCGGAATTTGGATACCGTCCGCGACAAGGAAACATTCGCGGAAACGCAGATGAAGAAACGAGGTGCGGACACATTCAAAGATGAACTTCGGGAGGTTATCAGAGAAGAGATCGCAGACCCCGCCAACCGCACATTTGAAGATGTCATAAATGCGCTTCAAAAGCATTATGGTGTCGAGTGCAGAGTTGCGGGAAACACGGTATCTTATCGCCACCCGCTGTACAAGGACAAAAACGGTAAACTTGTTTCCGTCAGAGGAAACAAGTTAGGAGAACTTTACACGAAAAGAGGTATCGAATATGAAATTGCCAAGAATAGATCAGGACTCACGCAAGCCGTCGATATTGGATCAAATTCACACCATATCAGCGGAACAGAAATCACAGCAGGCAGAGCCGCAGCAGCCTACGGAAACGAAACCGGAGGATTACCGTTCGGCACTGGACAGAATGTCGGAAGAACTCCTTCTCTTGTCACAGCAGAACCTTACGGACGCAGAAACGAAGTATCGTCTGGCGCTGATAATCGCAACGGTCAGAGAACAGAACGCAGTCTTAGCGAATTTTTTGAGCGATACAAAGGAAGAGATGGAAACAATGAACAGCAATCAGCTCCAGCTGCTCAGCGAACAGGAACTATACGCAAAAAGCGTTCGAGATAATGTCAGCAGATCGGTCTATGATGTTTATTCTCGCTTCAAGGAAGAGCAGAAAAAAGCATTTGATGATGTTGCCGAAGAGCTTAAAAAGACGATAGACGAATTGAAGGGCGAGATCGACAAGAGCATCGAATTATGC
>JAFZOA010000673.1 GCA_017550775.1 Ruminiclostridium sp.
CGCGGCTATCCGTCCGACGTTCCCGATATTCCCGGACTTCTCCGTCCCGAGCAGAAGCTCGTCCGGAGTTGTCTTCAGCACCGCGCATATTTTCATAAGCACGTCTATGCTCGGTATCGAAACTGCGCGCTCAATATTCGACAGATACTTGTCACTAAGTCCCGCCATTTCGTTCACTTTCGTCTGGCTTAAGCCCAACTGGCGGCGGCGTTTTGCTATCCGTTTTCCAAATTCTTTATAGTCGGTGTACATTTCTGTGCTCCTGAAAATTCGACGTACAGTAGATATTTCGATTTTATATGCGACAATATCCGACTTTAAATATACTGTTTTCGACTTTATATACGATTATTTTGTTTTTCGCAGTTTTCTGTTCTGCCCCGCCTCAGGGCAGGAAGAACACGGGGAACTGACCTTACGGATCACTCGATATTCTGTATCTGCTCTCTGATTTTTTCGATCTCGCTCTTCATATCAACGACAAGACGGGTGATACGAAGATCCTGTGCCTTCGAGCCGGTGGTGTTGACCTCACGGTTCATCTCCTGAACAAGGAAGTCGAGCTTGCGTCCGATCGGCTCGTCCGAGTTCATCATATCGCGGAACTGCACGAAATGGCTCTTGAGTCTGACGGTCTCTTCATCGACCGCTATCTTTTCTGCGTAGATGCCCGCTTCGAGCAGAATACGCTGTTCGTCGATCTGTTTGTTGTCGAGTATCTCCTGCATCTTTGCAAAGAGCTTCTCACGGTACGCGGTAACTGTCTCGGGTGCGTACTCGCAGACCTGCAGGGTCATCTTCTCAATATTCGCGAGCTTTTCGAGAACGTCTTCCTTCATTTTCGCGCCCTCGGCTTCGCGCATCGCAACAAATCTTTCAAGCGCAGCTTCGGCGGTCTCCTTTACGGCAGCCCATATCTTGTCCTCGTCTGTCTCGGCACGCACTATCGTGAATGCGTCGGTCATACGGAACACTGTTGACATCGTAAGGTCGTCCTTGAGACCGAATTTTTCGCCGGTAGCACGCAGAACATTGATGTAATTCTCGACTACCGCGTCATTTACGGAGACTGCTGTCTCGATACTGCCGATATTGTATATCGAAAGCGAAACTTCGACCTTGCCGCGGCTCATTTTCGATTTGACAAGCGATTTGAGCTTTTCCTCAAGGAACATATACTGTCTCGGAAGCTTTGCGTTGAACTCATAGTAGCGGGAGTTCACCGAACGTATCTCAACAAGATACTCTCTGCCGTCGATTATTCTGTGGTCTCTGCCGAAACCGGTCATACTTCTGATCATTGGTTTTTTTCCTTTTCTGTTTTATTATTTTCCATTGCATTTCTGCATTCGTTACATCTGCCGAGTTCGTCCACAGCCATAGGCGAATAAAGATATCTGATCTTTTCGGCTATATAGGTAGGGTGATCGTCGTGTCCATACCAACGCATTGTAAGCACCTCGGGCAGTTTCGGGTCGTACCCGCTTTTCCCGCAGCATACGCAGGTATTTATCCATTTTCTGGCGTTTGGATATTCGTCAAGAATTGACTGTGTCCACCGCTTTTTCTTTTCGTGACGCATTTTTTACCTATCATCTTCCAAGATAATCTATCTCGTTATCAAAATCCATAAGCTCGCCTATGACCGGAACACCGTACTGCTCTGTGATATTATCTGCCGACGTGATCGTGTTGTCGAGCTTCCATATCACTATAATACCAAGAACGGAGATAGCAATTCCAATCGACGCTCCGATCACCG
>JAFZOA010000674.1 GCA_017550775.1 Ruminiclostridium sp.
CATGTTCCAAGCAGCTCCTTGTGCGTAAGTGTGATTTTTCCGTCCTCAATGGACTTTACCGCGCACAGTACGTTCTGACCCACCGTGAACCGGTCGGAGGGGTGTGAGATACGCGAAACGGAGATAAGGTCTATCGGAATCAGCGACGGTATGCCGCAGCCGATATCCACGAACGCACCGAACTGCTCCATGTGAGTGACCTTCGCCGGTATGATATCCCCGCAGTGAAGCTTCGAGATGTAGTTCGCAATGCATTCCTCCTGTGCGAGCCGTCTTGACAGCACAGCCTGCTTCTCTCCGCAGTCGTCCGTAACGAAGCCGAGGATCCTGAACTGCACGGGCTTGTTAACCCGCGAAATGAGTGCGATATCCCGGGTAGTACCGTCGTCGATACCGATAGCGCCCTCACAGCGGGGTATCTTTCCCCTGAACGCTCCGAAGTCCACGATCAGATCGTGCTCACCTGTGCATAGAACGCAGACCGCTTCTGCGATAAGTTTGTTTTCTATATAATACTCCGCCTCGCTTATAGTCGCAGGGCATTTTCCAAGCTCGCCTTCCGGATAATACCTGTACATGGTTTATACCGTTCCTTTCCTTTAGTAAAGTCTTTCTGTCAATACTATGAGGAAACGGTCAAGGTTATGCATTGGATTTGGTTTCTGGCGGTAACAAAAACGGGTTCCCCGCACATTAGCAGGGAACCTTCTTTTCTACGTCCTGTAGTCTTATTTTTTGAGATGTAAACTAAGGGGATCACACCTCTGTTACAGTCACTTTGACTTTCATTGACGACGAGCCGCATTTAACGGTTATGTATGCCGTACCCGCATTCTTTGCCTTTATCTTGCCGTTGGAATTAACACTTACTATCGAGGAAGCCGAGGATGAGTAAGTGACCTTTCCGCTTCCTGTGATTACAGCGCCGATCTTTAATGTATCGCCTTCTTCAAGTATAAGAGTGAGGTACTGGATCGAGGACGATGTATTATTTACAGTGTCGGAACTCTTATTGGTCACGGTAAACTTTGCTCTCGCAAGCAGAGCTCCGCCGTTGTCGTCAGCATAAACTCTGAGCTCATATTTGCCGGCTTTCAGACCGGAAGCGGAAAGTGAAGTCTTTCCTCCGCTCGTGAGAGACGAAAGGTACTTATATGCCACATCGACCTTGTCCGCAGAGTTCTCGTCGTCCGCAGTACCAGAGGGAACGATGCCGACCCACGCGCCCGATTTTACATCAGCGAACTTTATAGTGAACGAGATCTTGCCGGCATTGTTGTCCCAGCTTACGTTCGAGAGTGAAGCGGAAGGCTTTTTGGAAGTGCTGTCGGAATATGTGACCGAAGTCTTTCTCTTTCCGTCCCAGCCGGAGCTGCCTGGAGCAGAGTCGTTATAGCCGTATGATCCGGAGAAGGATTTTCCGTCCGAGGACATTACGAATTTAAACTTTCCTTTAGCGTTTGTCTGTGTCCATGTACCGGTAAGAGTGTTTCCCGAAACGGTACCGCTTATCTTTCCGCCTTTATAAGCATAGCTTCCGGTCACGGTCGAACCGCTCTGTGTAAGCGTCATATCATTCCAGTTCGTCTCCCATGTTCCTGTCCATGAATAGTTCGCGGCCGAAGAGCTTATACACATAGCAGTCATCGCGATCACAGCCGCTATCAGAAGTGAAAACAATCTTGTAAACTTTTTCATAAATGTTCCTCCTTGTAGTTAATTTCCTGCTGCCAGAGCAATAATACCATGATCACGCATTTTCCAGACGCTTTATCTCGTCGGAAAGCTCAGTTGCGGCGATCTCATGCGACTTTTCCGACGGGTGCCAGTCAGCAGCTATACCGTTGGTGTTCATGTCCTGAGGAGTAAGATGTAATGCAGATACCTGACTGTCTCCGGTCTCGGATGTGTAACGGGAAACAGCGTCTTCAACCGATGCATAAAGACTGTCGCCCATAAGTCCGAGTGCGCAGATAATATACGCGTCGGGATTGTCTTTTCTTACCATTTTGAGAAACTCAACGTATTCTGTTGTGAATTCCTCCTTCTTGTCCTTATTTCCCTTTACATAGCTGTCGTCGTTTGTGCCGAGATTTATGACCACATAATCGGGAACGAAGCTTGAGAAGTCCCAGGGTGCGTCTACCGTGTAATAACTTTTGCTTGATGAGTTGGAGAACTGCTCATAGATCGGAGGTACGAGCTGCCCCGAGTTCTTCTTGGACGCGTCACCGGTATAGCCGGAGATAATTCCGTGTCCGCTGTAGCTTACGAGGCTGTAGTCCGCGTCAAGCTTCTCGGCGGTCTTGTAGGCGTAAGCTTTGGTAGCATCCTCGGTCTTGGTGGAGAAATGGTGCTCCTTGACCTCGTCATCCACGCCGTAGCCGCAGGTGATAGAGTCGCCGATGAACTCTATTTTCAGAGCCTTTTCCGGTGTGGGAGCGATACCGCTTTCACAGTCCACGGTAAGCTTTTTGATGCCGAAGGAGGAGTTCCCCGATTCGGAAAGCTTTACAACTTTTACAGTGACTTCCTCGGGAGAGTCGGAGGAGAATATCTCGATAGTCTTCATGAAGTCGTCCACCATCTGGTCGATCTTACGTTCGCCGTTCACATACACCGCGAAACGAGCCATAGAGTCCGACTTGCCGAATGCCGAGCCGTCGCTCACTATGTCCATGGAACATGCGGTTCCCTTGAACGTGAACTCTATTCCGCTTGCAGACTGTGCGAGCCATAACGTATCGTTCTCGGTATGCGTCCGTCCGAGCAGTTTCACATGGGCGCTGTCGGGGAAGTAGGTGCCGTCCTCCGACACTGAGGGAGCGGTCACAGCCTCGGTAGTCGCTGCTGTTGTGGTGTCCGCGGCGGTTGTGGCTGCGGAAGTGTTTCCGCCGCAGGACGTGCCGACAGAGATAAGCATAGCAAGTGTGACAGCGGCTGATGCGAGTTTAAAGAATTTTATCATGTTTTATCCTTTCAATGGTAATTATCCGAGGAACCCGGCATTGTCTATTCTTTGTCCGGCGAGGTATTCCGGTTTTTCAAGCAGACCTGCCTGTTCTTCGAGGATCCTGAACGGAGTCATGTCCGGGTGACGGATCTTTACTTCGGTAGGGAAAAGAAATCTGTAAAAGAAGATCCCGTCGGTACAGTTTACGTTCACATCAAATCCGGTTATTTTTCCGGAAAAGGATGTTCTCGGTTTATAATCGACGCTGATGAGCCTTTCGTAAAAGATATCGGCACGGTGGTCTGCTTTGGGGCAGGTAATAAGCATTTTAACGCTGTCCGCCTTGTAATTATAGGTTTCGCCTGAACGAATCACTCTGATACCACCGATAAGAAACAACGGCGCCGCGAAAACAGAAACTATTTTGAGCGCATCGAAAACAAGTGTATATATGACACTTGCAGCGTTTGCTTCCGCGAAAATGCTTACAGACCAGATAATAGCGGTCACAGCAGCTATTGCGAGCGAATAGAGCATTATTATCATTGCTTCGTGCTTCTTTCTGCACAGGAAAATACCCTTGCGAGAAAACTCAAATCGGTCGTCAACGGCGCTGAACGATGTTGTATAGTTTGAACGCATATCATCACCTTACATTTACCGCTGTATTCATTTGAAGCAGCGCTGCGCGTTCCTCGATGATATGGAACGGAGTGTTTGCGGGAGTCTTATTTGGTATGCTCTTGTTGAACAGGTAGCGGAATGTAATGCTGCCGAGGGAGCGGGTAATGACCGTCACCTCAAATCCTCGCTGCCATTTGCCGAAAAGCCGCATCTCCCGGTATTCCACCGAAGCAACGTCGTCGTAGCGGATATCGGTCTTCGGTATGCGCTCCCTGTCGCAGCGGAAGCTGAACACGCTGTCGTTGGCGGTGTAGCTGTATAAGTTCCCGTGCAGGATAAAGGTGATAAGAACGACGGCGGTCAGCACGAGCAGCGTCACCACGCCGAGAAAGAGAAACCCCATAGTGCGCGACGCGGAGACCCCCACGTCCGTGCGCAGCCCGAAATACCAGCGGAGCTGCACATAAAGCACAAGATACCAGCCGAGCGACAGGAGCAGGGTGCAGACGACTATGACGACAATGCTTATCCTCTCGGAAGGCTTTGCGCATCTGAATATCCCCTGCGTCCTGAACCCGAATCTGTCCTCGACGGGGTTATGCGTTTCGTACATCTTATTCCGAGAGCACCGTCTTTATATGAAGCTCCTCAAGCTGCTTCTCGTCAACTACCGCAGGACAGTCGCTCATAAGCTCGCTCGCGTCTTTTACCTTCGGGAACGCAAGAACATCACGTAGGCTGTCAGCGCCGCAGATAAGCATTGCAAGACGGTCAAGTCCGATACCCATACCGCCGTGGGGGGGAGCCGCGAACTTGTACGCGTCAACAAGGAAGCCGAACTTAGCCTGGATCTCCTCCTCGGTAAGTCCGAGAAGCTCGAACATCTTCTGCTGGAGCTCGGGGTCGTTGATACGGATAGAGCCGCTGCACAGCTCCACGCCGTTGAGTACGAGGTCATAGCACTTTGCGAATACCTTCTCGGGGTTTTCTTCGAGGTGAGGGATACACTCGTCAAGCGGCATGGTGAAGGGGTGGTGCATAGCGTCCCAGTGCTGAGTCTCCTCATTGTACTCGAAGAACGGGAACTCGGTGATCCAGAGGTAGTTCCAGCCGTCCGGGATAATGCCGAGCTGCTTTCCGACCTGTAAGCGAAGCGATCCGAGCACGGGTAATGTCACCTTGTTTTTGTCCGCGACGATAAGCGCCACGTCGCCCTTCTCACAGCCGAGCGCGCCGAGTATAGCCTTCATTTCGTCCTCGGACATGAAGTTGGCGAATGAGCAGGTCGGCGCTTCATCTACCCAGCGGATATAAGCGAGACCCTTCGCTCCGATTCCCTTTGCCGCTTCGGTGAGCTTGTCTATCTCCTTGCGGGTGAGGACAGACGCGCCGTTCTTTGCGACGATGCC
>JAFZOA010000675.1 GCA_017550775.1 Ruminiclostridium sp.
GCGGAAACCGCGCAGCTTCACCATGTTGTCGATACGTCCGAGGATATCGTAGTCCCCGTCGGCATTGAGCACAGCCCTGTCTCCGGTGTGATACCACGTCTCGCCGTCCAGCACCGTCCATTTTTTCGCGGTAAGCTCCGGCTGCTTCCAGTACTGCCGTGACATGAAAGCGTTTGATATCAGCAGCTCTCCCGCTTCTCCGGGCTTCACCGGCTTCATCGTTTCGTCCGCGATCATTGCCTTTGTATTGACAAACGGCTTTCCGACGAGAATACGCGTCTCGTCCCCGTATATCTTTTTCGACAGTACGCCGCTCGTCTCCGTGCTGCCGTAGCTGTCTATCAGAAAGTTCCCGGGAACAGCCGCCCGGAAATTTCTCAGCTTCTCACCGGCGGCGAATACGAATATGCCGCCGATATCGTAATCCTCCGCGAGTATAGCCGCGAGTCCGGAAGGCACAAAAATATGGTTTATGCGCTGCTCCATCAGGAATCTATGCAGGTAACCTGTATCGCTGCGTGCCTCCTCCGGAGCTATACAGACCGTGCCGCCCTTTGACAGCGGGCCGAGCATGAACATCTGCGTTCCCACGAAGGAAAAGCTTGTGATGACACCGGAACGGGTCTCTTCGTCCATTTCCGCACCCTCATGTATATTCATCCAGTCCACGATATGCAGCAGCATTCTGTGGATATGCAGTACGCCCTTTGGCTTTCCGGTGGTGCCGGATGTATAAAGGAGCATGGCGGGGGAACCCTCGGTCAGAGAATCGCAGCAGACCTCCTTCTGTTCGTCCGCGGGCGGTTCGTCCATAAAAATGACTTTTTCTGCCGGAAAGCCGAGGGGCTTTTGTTCCCACAGTTCCCGCATGGTCAGTATCGCCTTTGCTCCGGAGTCCTCCAGCATATACGTCAGGCGTTCCGTCGGATATCCGGAATCAAAGGGAATGAACACAGCCCCCGCCCGGAAAGCCGAGACCGCTCCGAGCAGTATCTCCTTCGTGTACGGCACATAGACCGCAACAGCGTCTCCCGCTCCGACTCCGAGTGCCGAAAGCACGCGGGAGAAAGACGCGCTCAGCGTTTCCATTTGCGCGTAGCTGATCTCTCCGCGCGGGTCGGTCACCGCAGCTTTGTCGGGAAACCGGGTCGCGTATTCCGTTATCCGTTCATGGAACAGCTTCATGATCTGTCTCCTCCGAAATAGCCTTTCTGTTTCAGTTTAGCCACGAACTGCCGTATGTAGGCAACGCCGGTCTCCGGCCATGAAAATCCGAGACGCTCCAATATCTGCATTGTGAGGGAATTGTCGCAGCTCTCCGGACCGACCGGCCGGGTGTTGTCGCCGCTGTCATAGGCGGCAAGGCTGCTTACCGCCTCGCGCTTTTTCTCGTCGGAAAGAGCTTCGTGAAGCGCACCTGCAAACTCCTCTGGCTCAGCGCCGCGAACCGGATATCCCTCTTCGTTGAGAGCACGCACCACATCGCTTATGAGCGGGCGGTGAGGATTGAGCGGAATGAAGCAGATGCAGTCGTCCGGAGTTCCGGCGAGAGCGATCACCGCCTTAGCAATGCTGTCGATAGGCGAAAACTCCACGTTCAGATCCAGCTCGTCAAAGCTTACCATGCCGAGCGCCTGGAACGCCCGGAAGTTGTTCATATAGCTATTGGTTTTGTAATTGATCTGGAATTCGCCGTCCTTCGCTCTCGGAGCAAGGTTGCCCATTCGCAGTACCTTTGCGCGCAGACCGTGACCGAGTATCTCCTCATAGACATGACGCTCCGCCATGAATTTCGAATGAACGTACTGATTATTGTCAATGATCTGACCCGAATACAGGGTGTGCTCGTCAAAGCGGAAGCTCATCGGCGACACGCCGTTCTCCAGGTCTCCGGCAACGCTTCCGGTGGAAATATGTACCAGACGTGCGTTATTTTTTTCGCACCACGCGGTAAGGCTGCGGACGGAGTTAACGTTTGCGCGCTCGATCTCGTCTCCGCGGGCAAAATGCTTGACGCTTGCCGCGCAGTTGATAACGGTCATATCCGCGCTGGGAGCCGCAAATGACATAAGCGAACCGGGTTCCGTTGCGTCGCCCTCGATCACGGAGATCCTCGTGCCGAAGAGCCCGGAATAGTCGTCATTGAAATAGTACCGCAACAGCGACAAGAGACGTTCCTGTCCGCTCTGATCTTTTCCGGGGCGGACGAAGCAGAAGATGCGGCTGTCATGATCTGTTATAAGCTCATGGAGAACATGGCTGCCGAGATAGCCCGTCGCGCCCAGAAGCAGCACATCGTTCAGCGGGTTTTGTTTTCCGCTTCGGAATGCCTTGACAGTGTTGCGGCTGAGCAGCTCGTGTATTTTGCTGTAGTCATACCCGTCTCTGCCGATCTCCGGTGCTGTCTGCGCGTCGGTTTCCGACGGTATTCCGGCGGGCTTGGCTGTATTGCCTTCGCGTTCGTCTATGAAAGCCGCCATAGCTCTCGGTGTGGGATAGCCGAAAACATCGTTATAAACTATGCTGTAACCCGCTTTTTCGGCTGCTATGACTACCTTCATAGCAAGTATTGAGCTGCCGCCCACATCAAAGAAGTCGTCCTCTGCGCTCATACGTTCGATACCGAGAACGCTGCCGAAAACGGCGCAGAGATCTTCCTCGGTCTTGCCCGACGGAGCAACATAGGCTGATTTTTGCAGCTTCGGCTCCGGCAGAGCCTTCTTGTCCACCTTCTGATTTACGGTAAGCGGTATTTTTTCTATCTGCATGATCGCGGCTGGAACCATATAAGCGGGCTTCTGCGTCTTGATATATTCTGTAAGCTGTGCGGTATCAAGCTCTGTATCGCAGACCACGAACGCGGCAAGGTATTTTCCGCCGCTCTCATAGTCGTAAGCCTGTACGGTCACATCGCGGACACCCGGGAAGCCGCGAATAACGCTTTCGACTTCCTTGGTCTCGATACGGAAGCCGCGTATCTTGACCTGACCGTCCTTGCGTCCGACGAACTCAACGTCTCCGTTCCTGCGGTAACGAACGATATCTCCGGTATGATACATACGGAATTCGTTGAACGGACAGGGTTCATAGACCTCGGCGGTCTTGTCGGGACGGTTGAGATATCCTCTGCTGACCTGGGGACCGGAAAGACAGTATTCTCCGGCAGCACCTGCGGGAAGTCTGTGTCCGGTCTTGTCAAGAACATAGGCGTGGATAGTGCTCATAGGCTTTCCGATAGGTATATTGGGCTCCCACGCTTTGATCGGGAAGAGGCTTACGCCGCAGCAGTTCTCCGTCGGTCCGTAGCCGTTCACAATAGTATATGACAGTCTTGACGGATCCACCGCAGGTAGCTTTTCGCCGCCCATTACCAGCATACGCAGAGTCTTCATACTCGGATAATTCGTCAGGAACTGAACTCCGACCTGTGTCGTAAGCAGCAGCGCCGTAATGCCGACCTCGTCGAAATACCCCGCAAGGGCTCCGAGATCCATGCGTATCTCCTCCGGGATAAGGTACACCGTGCCGCCGTTTAAGAGCGTGCAGAATACATCAGACATATTCACGTCAAATCCGAAGGAAGCGTATGCGGCGATCCTGTCATTTTGTGTGTAGAAGTCATTGCGCACGCCGTAAGCGTAGGACACTACGTTGCTGTGCTCTATCTGACAGCCCTTGGGCGTACCTGTGGAGCCAGAGGTATAAAGCAGAATGAACAGATCTTCCGGAGACTGCTCAAGATCCGCCGGCTCTTCATCTTCCATTGCGTAAAGCTCGCTTACCGTAAGCACGGGTCCTTCGTATTCATCAACGAGATCACGAAGGCTGTCCTCCGCCAGAAGCAGGCAGGCGCCGGCATCCTTTACCATGAAGTTCAGGCGCTCCTTGGGATAGCCTGGGTCGAGGGGCTCATAGGCAAGCCCCGCCTTTACCGCGGCCAGAGGAAGAATAAACACATTCTCGTTTCGCGGCACCAGTATGCTCACGACTTCTTCCTTAAGACATTCCTTTCCCGTCACCGCGCAGACATGATGACGGAGCTTTGCCGCAAGACGGTCTGTGAGCTCATCAAGCTCCCTGTAAGTATATGCTTTGTCCTTGAACACCGCGGCGGTCTTGTCCGGCTGAGCCTGTACGACTTTTCTGAACTTTGTAACAACGGTATCGGTCTTGTCGTAGCCGAGATCCCACGGACGGTTGTACCCGTCCAGCACCTTCCACTGCGCTTCACCGGTCAGACTTATCTCTGACATCGCCCGGCAGGTCATAAGTCCGAGCACTGCATTTCCGATGCTTTCGGCAAGACCGCGCATCATCTCCTCACTGTACAGTGCCGAATCGTATGCCACAGATATCTGCGCGTCGTCCTCCGTTCCGTTGATGAAAACGGACACAGGGATCTTCGCGATATCCTGGCCTATAAGCTCTGTTTCGACCTGACCGAGCTTTGTACGATACTCGTTTATGACACCGATCTGATATGCGTAGGATATCGAGGGGTGGAAGTCGTACTTCGACGCGATCCGGGCAAAGGGATAGTTCTCGTTGGCAATGGTTTCCGTAAAGCCTTCCGCCGCACGGCGCACAAAGTCAGCCGTCGCTTCCTTTTTGTCGATCGGCATGACAAGAGGAAGGGTATTGACGAACATACCCAATGTGTTTCCGACCTTGAGGTTTCGTCTGCCGTTGGATATCGTAGCAATTGCTACCGTGTCCTCGCAGACATATCTTCCGAATGCGACATAGCACCCGGCAAGATACACTGCCGCCGGTGTCACGCCGATATTCCGGGCAAATCCTTTCACGGCGGCTATATCCGTCCCGACAGACACTTCCCTTTCCGCATGGATAAGCTTGTCGTCAAAAATATCCGGTATCAGCCGTGTCGCCTCTTCCGCGTTCGTCATCTGACCGGCGAAGAATTCCTCTGTTTCCGGCGCGATACTTTCCTCGGAGGCGAAGTCATAGTAGCTGTAGCTTTCCTTCTCAGGTTCCTCTCCGTCAAGCGCATTGCAGAGCTGGCTTATGAAGAGATCAACGGAAGCTCCGTCGCTTACGAGATGATGCATGTCACCAAGAAGGACAAGGCAGTCCGTTTTAACGATCTCAAATCTGACGGCAGGTCCCTTTGCGAGATCAAACGGACGGACAAAGGCTTTCTTATGCGCCTCGTATTCATCGGGAGACAGCTCTGTGACCGGTATTTCGAGCTTAAAGCCGGGGATAGGCTCCTGAACGATCTCGTTGCCCTCGCCCGGAACAAACCGGCAGAGAATGTAGGGATGTGCATCAATGACCTTACGCACGGCTTCTTCAAGCTTACCTGCGTCTGTTCCCTCGGGGAACCGCAAAGCCATGGGGAGGTTGTACCGTACCGAGTCTGGCTCGGCCTGACATTCGGTGTAAACGCCCTGCTGTGCGAAGGTAAGGCGGCAGGACTGTGCAGAAGCCTTCTTCCCGGAAGCAGTCTCCGGGGCAGGAGCAACGGCATTACCGTGGTCTTTGTCAAGGAAGCCCGCAAGTATATCGTTCTCAATGCTCTGTATAAAGCCTTCCGTCATCAGTCTTCGCGCGTCGAGCTGTATATTGAACCGCTTGTAGATCTGCATGGCAAGACGTATGCTTGAGATCGAGCTCAGTCCCAGATCGGCGAAGCGGTCGGTAATGCCGAAATCCGTTGTTCCGATGATATCCGAAACGAGCTTCTTCAGCTCCTGCTCAAGCAGGTTGAGCGGTATGTCTGCACAGACCTTTTCGGCAGATGTGCGTGGCTTTGGCTCAGGTCTGGGCAGAGCGCGCTTGTTGACCTTGCTGTTCTGGTTAAGCGGTATGCGGTCTATCTGCATGGTAACAGCAGGCACCATGTATGAGGGCTTGCGCTCGCGGATAAAATCATCGAGAGCGGGGATGTCCACCTCGCTGTCGGAGACCACATAGGCGGCAATGAACTTTTCGCCGGTGTTCTCATCCTCGAACGCGTGAACGGTCGCGTCCTTAATGCCCGGAAACTCGCGTATAACGCATTCTACCTCGGTAAGCTCGATACGGAAGCCGCGCACTTTGACCTGCCCGTCATTTCTGCCTATGAAGTCTATCTCTCCGTTCGGAAGCAGGCGAACTATATCGCCGGTACGGTATGCGCGCTCAAATCCCGGCTTGTCGCAGAACGGGTTCTTTATAAACGCCTTTTCGGTAAGGTCGGGACGGTTCAGGTAACCGCGTGCAACCCCTCGTCCCGCGATAAGAAGCTCGCCGGGAATGAACGGCGGCAGCCTGTTGAGGTTTTTGTCCACCACATAGCACTTGTAGTTGGTCAGAGGCTTGCCTATCGGGACGCGCTCATAAAGCCTGTCAACAAGCTTGCAAGTCGCGAGTATCGTACACTCCGTCGGACCGTACCCGTTGTAGAAAGCCGGATCTCCGGATCTCGGAGGGATCGGAACAAGCTTTTCTCCGGCGGCGGAAAGATATCTGAGCTTTTCGGTATTGGTCATCGAGTAGAACTGTCTTCCCACCTGCGTAGTCATGATCGCGTGGGTAATCCCGAGACGGTTGAACCACTTTTCCATTGCAACAAGGTCGAGCCGTATCTCTTCCTCTATAATGCAGACGCAGGCACCTGTGGTAAGGGCGGGATACAGATCCATCATGTTCACGTCAAAGCCGTAGCTTGCGTATGATGCGACGCGGGCATTCTCGTCAAGGTCATAATATCCGCGATACCACTCTACGAAGTTCGCGAGATTGCGGTGTTCAAGCATTACTCCTTTGGGAGTGCCGGTAGAGCCGGAGGTATAGAGCAGTATGAACAGATCGGACGGGGAGACTGTTTCGGTCATCTTCTCACATTCGGGAAGAGCCGGTATATCATTCGTCAGCAGTACCTTGCCCTTGTATTCCGGTACCTTTGAAAGCAGGCTCTCGTCCGCTATAAGGAGCTTGGCGCCGGAGTCCTGCATCATAAATGTCAGGCGTTCGGTAGGGTATGACGGATCCAGCGGCTGGTATGCCGCACCCGATTTCAGCACGCCGAGAGATGCAGTGACCATGTAAGAACAGCGTGGGATAAGTATGGATACAACATCACCCCTTCCGACACCGTTTGCGCGGAGATATCCGGCTATGCGCTCGGAGATCTCATCTGCCTGACGGTAGCTGAACACCTCGTCGCGGAAGATCACCGCCTCACGGTCGGGGTATTTTCTGACTGTTTCACGGAACAATGAGACTATATCCGTCTCCGGCAGGTCCGCCTCGGTGGCGTTGAAGGCATCCATTTCCGCACAGGTGCGGGCATCCGCAAGGCAAACGTCTTTAAGTTTCGGATCCCGCAGGAACTCCCGCATCGCCTGCTCCATACAGGAGATCAACCTGTTTATATAGTCCGCGCTGTAGATATTGCTTCGGTAATCGCCCGAAAACAGGATCTCGCCGTTCTTCTCATAGATCTCGACATGGAGCGGTGCTTTTGCTTCATTACCGGGAAGAATGGTATGCTCCGCAGGCTCTCCCGCGACCGAATCGAAAAGTAAATTCTTGTCCTGATAGTTAAACAAAATATCAGGTGTGATATGATGCTCATGTACGATCTCGGAAAAAGAATAAAGATAATTCTCTTTGCTTTCTTCTATCTGTCTGCCGATATCATGCGCAAACTCCGAAACGGTCTGTTCCGTACTGAGATGACAGAAAACGGGTAAAGTCTGCACCATCATAGATACCGTACGGTCAAGACGCGGGTCATTTCTGCCGTTATATAACGTTGCGTACAGAACATTGTCCTTGCAATTGTATTTGCACATCACGAATGAGAACACCGCGTTATAGAAAGCAGTCTTCCGCACACCGTTCTTTCTGCA
This sequence comes from Ruminiclostridium sp., assembly GCA_017550775.1. The sequence continues at coordinate 7,860 of JAFZOA010000675.1, forward strand.
GAAAGCACTGATCTCCGAGGCACCGATCGCTGACCGGATGTTGAAACAGCCTGAAGAAGGCGTTTTTTCGCAAACATCACCTTCCGGAAGCATATCCGGTTCCGCATCTGCCAGAAGATCTCTGAAATACGCCGCTGCTTTGTCATACCGGTCTGTACCGCGCAGCTTCTCCTCGTCGAGAGCGGCATCGAATCCGGTATATGTCTCCGGGACTACATCGCCGCCGTTGTAAGCCGCAGCGATATCGGACATCAATATGCTGATGCTTGTTCCGTCAGATACGATGTGGTGAAAATCCATGAACAGATAGTTTCCGTCGTCGGTCTTGTAGATACGAAGCCGACAGAGCTTCTCTTTCAGAATGTCAAACGGGGTAACAAGATCCTTCGGAAGCTGTGCGGTTTCAGTGTACTCAACTGTAAGTACCGCTTCGTCATCCCGTTTTATCATGAACTCACCGTCTGGGTTTGTCACTATTGTCGCATTCAGATAGGGATGAGCGGCTACAGCAGTTTCAACGGCTTCTTTCAGGCGCATGAGATCAAGTCTGACCGAAAGACGAAACAAATGGGGTATGTTGTAAACAGTTGTGTCCGGATGAGAAAGAGATTCAACGAGGATACCTTTCTGTGCCTGCGACAGCGGATATGTCTCCTGTTTGGCTCGGCTCTCCGCAAGTCCCTCTGAGACCGTATCCCGTAGAGCGGTATTCTCTCCGTATTCCTGCTTGAGTTTCTGAGAATCTTTGATCATGACTGTGCTCCTTTCGAAATGTCATATATTCCATACAATTATAGCATATTTACCAACGAAATGCAATACTTTCCAAAAACAATTTGGCATTATCACATAAAATACCGGTATAATTGTCATATAACATGACCGATATCCGGAATTGACCGAAAGACGGTGTGTTTCGGTCCGATATTCCGTACTTTCCGACTATGCCGCAGCAAAAAAAGATTGACTGCTTTGAAAAAATGTGGTATAATCATAAAATAATACATAACAGACAGAGGGGAATTATGGAATACAAAGTAAACAATCTTATGTATGCCGCAGGCAAGGACCTGTTCGGCACGATCAGAATAGGCCTTGAAATGACAGAGCCGGTACACGCGGGGGCGCTCAGGAAAGCCGTTGACCTCGCTATAAAGCGTTATCCGTATTTTTCGGTAAAGCTTGTGCGCAGCGGAGAGGAATATGTTATGCAGCATAACGATGCTCCTTTGCCGATCACTCCCGGCGGAAGAGCGATACCTCTTGGCGGCGATGAAAGCAGCGGACATATCTTCGCGCTGGCTTATGACAAAAATCGCATATATATTGACACCTCTCATTTTATAACAGACGGAAACGGTATCTTCCCTTTTATCAAAACACTTCTGTACTGCTATCTTCATATTCTCCACCCTGAAGAGGAGTTCGATACCTCGGACATTGCTCTTCCCGACAGCGAGATACCCTTCGATGAAGCGGACGACTATCCGTTTCCCGACGATCCTGTTGAGACGACACCGCTCGGTTCGGAGAAGCGACCGGAAGAAGTATTCATGCTTGACGATCAGCCGACGGGGTATAAAAGCAGGGACAAGTGGACTTCTTTCCGTATCAAGGTAAAACAGAAGGACATGATGAAGTTCGCCTCAAGCGTGGACGGAAGCCCCTCCACGTTTATCGCCGCCATAATGTACCGCGCGATCTCCGACATTCATCCGGATGTGAAGCTTCCGATAGTCTGCGGAGTGCAGCACCAGTACAGAAAGGCTCTCGGCAAGCCCAGCAGCCATATGTGCCATGTAAATATCGTAACGATAACCTATACCGATAAAATGCGCGGAAGAGACATAGAGCTGCTGAACACGATGGCACGCGGAACTATAATTATCCGTGCCGATGACGCGAATGATCTTCTCTCCGTAAACTCGCACATAGCGAATGAGAGAAATATCAGCGGTCTCCCGCTTGCCGAAAAGCATGATCTTATGAAGGATTTCCTGCTGGACAGAATAGGTCTCAACACCTTTGAGGTGAGCTATACCGGACGTGTGCCGTTCAGCGGACTTGAAAAATACATCACTGAGTTCTTCCCATTCCTGGATCTAAGTCTGAGCGGCGGTATCTCGATAGAGATCTTCTCTGTCGGCGAGTTCTTCTGTATCAACCTGATGCAGCGAAATGACGACAGAAAATATGCTTATCGGTTCATTGA
>JAFZOA010000676.1 GCA_017550775.1 Ruminiclostridium sp.
CGTCAAGGCGCGCCTGCGGTTCATGGGCTGGATGCAGAAGCCCATGAGCGACGAGACCGCCGGCGGCATCAAGGACATGAAATGCCGCGTGACATCGGTGCGCACGAAGATAATGTCGGTCATAATCTCCGCTCTCGTGCTGCTCGCGACCTCCGCTACCGCCATAAGCTTCGTACTGTTCCGCAACGCCGTGATAGACCAGCAGAAAAAGCTTGTGAACTGCGTTTCCGCCACCGCGGCTCTGGAGGTGAACGGCGACATGGTGGACGAATACCTCGCTCACTCGTATGACGTTCCCGGCTACTCAGAGACCGAAAAGAGCCTCTACAACCTGCTCAACAGTGACGAGGACATAAAGTACATATACGTTTACAAGATCATGGAGGACGGCTGTCACGTCGTATTTGACCTTGACACCCCCTACCTCGAAGCCGAAGACCCCGGCGCTGTCATCGAGCTCGACGAGGCGGCGCTCCCCTATCGCGGCGACCTTCTCTCCGGCAAGCCTGTGGAGCCTATCATCTCCGACGACTCCTTCGGCTGGCTCATCACCGAGTACAAGCCGATATACGACAGCCGCGGGATATGTGTCGCCTACGCAGCGGCGGATGTTTCCATGTACAACATCGGCGACAGCGAGCGCAACTTCCTTACCGGCATGATCTCCCTCTACCTCGCGTTCTTCATCGTGATCTTCGCGGTGGTGCTGTGGGTGATCGAGTACCACATCGTCCTCCCCGTCAACTCCATGTCCATGGTCGCAAGCCGCTTTGCCTTCGACTCCACGGACGACAAGCTTGACGCGAACGTCAGAAATATGCGTGACCTCGACATTCACACCGGCGACGAGATTGAGAACCTGTACAACGCCGTACTCAAGACTGCCTCCGACAGCGTGGGACAGGTCGAGGCTATCCGCCAGAAGAGCGAGACCATAAGCAAAATGCAGAACGCCCTCGTGCTCGTCCTCGCGAATATCGTCGAGAACCGCGACAAGAACACCGGCGACCACGTCCGCAAGACCGCCGCTTACAGCCGCGTCATCATGAAGGAAATGAAGAAGCGCGGCTGCTACCCCGATCTCCTCACCGACAGCTTCATCGAGAACGTGAGCAATACCGCGCCTATGCACGACATCGGCAAGATCAAGGTCTCGGATATGATACTCAACAAGCCCGGCCGCCTCACCGACGACGAGTTCAGGATCATGCAGGAGCACACGACGTACGGCCGCGAGATCATCGACGAGGTGATCGATCTCGTTCCCGGCTCAGACTATCTGCGTGAGGCGCGGGACCTCGCCTACTACCACCACGAGAAGTGGAACGGCAAGGGATATCCCGAGGGCATCTCCGGCGAGGATATCCCGCTCTCCGCCCGCGTTATGGCAGTCGCGGACGTGTTCGACGCGCTCGTCTCAAAGCGCAGCTACAAGGAGCCTTTCTCCTTCGAGCAGGCGCGTGACATAATCCGTGAGGGCGCGGGTGTACACTTCGACCCGCTCGTTGCGGAAGC
>JAFZOA010000677.1 GCA_017550775.1 Ruminiclostridium sp.
AAGCTTAACCGTCCGCCGATCACAAGCGGACGGTTTATTTTTCAATAAAGGCATAATTGATTTCACCCCCGCCGTATGGCGGGGGTGAATTGTTTACAGTCTGACAGAAAAGCTGTATTATTTATCCTTTGAGGGCTCGGTCGGTTCGTATCTGATACGGATGCTCGGGAGCTTGGTGATAGTGGTGTAGCTGTTGATGCGCCAGTCCTCACCGTCTTCCGGCGTATTCTCTCCGGAAGCGGGCGGGGCAAATATCCTGAGGGAAAATTCCTTCGCTTCGCCGAGGGGCTTGTCGAAGAATGCGCTCATGAGATCTATGGTCTTGGTCTTCGGAGCCTTGTAGAACCACCGTCCGTTGAGCTCCAGCATCAGGTTGAGCTCCTCCTCGAAGGTAACCTCGCAGAATACTGGGTCTTTCTCGAAGTTAAGCGGTATCGCAATGCCCTCCGCGTCCTCGGAACCGCCCCAGCGCAGCTTCACCGGAAGCTCCGTGTTGCCGGTGACTTTCATAACGGGGCTGAAAAAGCTGTCGTTTATGATCTCCTTGTAGGTGCGGAAGAGGGGCTGCTCGATACCGACATTCGGGTTGTTGGGATCCTCGATCTCAAGTCCGAGGCGACCTCTGTCGCGGAACTGATACAGCGTGAACGCGTTGAGCCAGCGTTCGGGGTCGTCTTTCAGCATATCGCAGAACAGCTTCACCATTTCCGCCTGCTCGTATGGGCCGGTAACGTCGCCGTCTGAGTTGAGCTCGCTTAGCACCATGGGCTTCACTTTGCCGTCGCACAGCTCTATGAAGCGCTTGCGGCTGAGCTTTGCGAGCTCGTACACTTCCTTCACCGCGGAACGGCCGTGAGATTTGCCGCCGCGCTCCGCAATGTCGAAGGGCCAGCCCCAGTGCAGGGACATATACTTGTCCACAGACCAGATATCGGTGGTGCGGATAGCTTCTTTGAACTCTTCTTCCATTTCGATCTTTTTTCCGTCGGCTTCAATGCTTCCCGCGCAAAGGATAGTGCTCACATTGGGGGCGTGCTCCTTGATGATATTGTGGAACCTGATATAGAAGTCAGCGATCTCCTGATAGGTCGCGCGCTTTGTGAACGAGAACCAGTTGCCGGTGCATTCGTGATTTATGCGCAGAAGAAGCCTTCCGAATGTGGAGAGATCCTTGGCGATCGCGACAAGGTGCTCGTCGGGAACGTTGGGGTCAATGGTGAGGGTAAGGATAACGTCCTGTCCGTGAGCGCGTATCTCACGCATATACCCGAAGGGCTCGTCCGAGCGGTCGCCGTTTAAGCCTCCCTTGTAGGTGAAGTAGTCGTCGTAGGGATAGTCCCACGCGAAATTCACGTCCTTGCCGGCGCACGCCTCGCTTATGCGCTGCGGCCACTCCTTGTCAAGGGGGTAGTAGCAGTACATGAGACTTATAGCTCTGTGAGGACGGCCGAGACGGTTCAGGATATAGTCCTGATCTACGTACTCGCCGCGTTCGCTTCCGTCGCCGAGATCTACCGCACATTCCGCCGCGCCCATGTGTATCTTATAGATGCTGTTCTCCATGTCATTATCCTCCGTGCTGATGAAAACGTTTACGATTTATTGTATTATACCATACCCCGGCAGAAAATGCAATACCGCTCTGACAATTTTCTGCCGCAAAACACCGGCTTTTATGTGAGCTTTGAAAAATACGGCGAGCCCTGAAGTCCCGACACCCTGTATTTCATGAGACTCTTGTTAAGCGTATTGATACGTTCCGCGTCGGCTTTCGCATCAAGCCCCTTGACGAGCTCGTCCTTGAGCATATTTATGTTCGCGCTCATGGTAACTACGGTATTGGCGAGACTGTGCATGATCTCGGCGGCGCTTCGCGGGTCTCCGGATATAAAATCCTCAAGCTCGTTTACACCTACCGAAAGCAGCATCATGTCCGTGAACGCGACAATGCTGAACGGACTGGGCTTTCCGGTAAGAAGACCTATCTCGCCGAAGCACCTTCTCTCGCCGAGCACGCCGACAAGGTATTCGCTTTTCTTACCGTAATCGAAATACACCGCAGCCTGACCGCTTACTATCTTGTACATCTCGGTATTGACAGAACCCTCTTGCACTATTACGTCGTTCTCGTTGAAAAGTCTTATATTTGAGCCTTCCATAGGTTTTCGCCCCTCTCTCGCAGCATTACTTCACTATGATTATAGCATAAAACCGGATAGCCGTCAAGAGGCTCACGCCGGTTCCGATACTGCGAAAACAGTCTCCGCAAGTGCCATGACGCACATGATACACCGAAGCGGAACAACAGCATTGTCAAACCGTAAAACAACGGCCGGCACTACTGCCATTTGGCAGCAGTGCCGGTCTTTCCGATAATATACAGAACATAAGCGCTTATGTTTGGATACCGCGGTATATTATGACAGGTCGGCTTTCATTTTCGAGTTGAAAACTGCCGTCGCGAGTGCGGCCATTATTACCGCGCAGACGGTAATTATCACAAGCGGTATCACAAAGCTATCCGCCGAAAGGTCAAGCGCCATCGCGGAGCGCGCCGATCTCGTGCAGTAGTAGAACGGCAGGCACTTGCAAATCGTGAGCATCACACCGCCGGTATGGTCCGCGTCAAAGAATACACAGCCGAGGAATGAGCCGAGAGAGATCAATATTGAGCTTATACCGGGAGCCGCTTTGTCGCTGAACAGCGTCCCGAGCAGTATTCCGATGCTGACAAAGAACACCGCCGACGGAAGCAGCGACAGGAACGACAGGAACATACCCGCAATGCTGATCTGCACATTGGTGAACAGCGAGATCACAAAGCTCGATGCGAAGGTTATGAGAAGCTGTCCCGCCGATATTATAAGCATCGGGAACATATATCCGAAAAGGAAGTCCGACGACTTCATCGGCGTTGCGTACATTCTGACAAGGAACGAGCCGCTCCGGTCTTTTGAGACGTTTATCACCGTGAACAGCATAACGAACGCGAGTCCGAACATACCGATACCTCCGCACAGATTGTCTATGCGAAATACAGTCATTCCCGCTTCCGGCGGTATGCTCGTGTTTACGAGCGTCATTATCACAAGCATCACCAGCGGAAAGCCGAGGCAGAATATGTAGCTCAGCGGGTCACGGGTGATCTCTTTGAGAGTACGGACACTGAATGCGGCAATTCTGTTCATGTCAGCTCACGCTCCTTTCCGCGATAGCTACGAACGCGTTTTCAAGCCCCTTCACACCGGCATTCTCCTCTATCTCGGAGAGCGTACCGACCGCGGAGAACCTGCCGTTCACCATTATAGCTATCCTGTCGGAAAGCTCTTCCGCTTCCTCCATGTAGTGGGTGGTAAGGACTATTGTCATCTTACCTTTGAGAGCTCTTATCGAACGCCACAGCTCGCGTCTCGCAAGAACATCGAGCCCGAGCGTCGGCTCGTCAAGGAACAAAAGCTCCGGTTCGCCGATTATCGCCATAGCAATGCTGAGCTTGCGCTTCCAGCCGCCCGAGAGCGTCTTAGCGCGGGAGTCCGACACCTCTCCCATGCCGAACATCTCTGTCATCTCGTCGGCACGCCGGGCTGTATTCTCCTTATCGAAGCCGTACACCTTCGCCATGAATTCGAGGTTTTCGCGGACGGTAAGGTTTTCCGCTACGGCGGTATCCTGCGGAGAGATACCGATGATACGCTTCACCGCGTCTTTCTCGGTGAGAACGCTGTGTCCCTTCACGAACGCCTCGCCCGAGGTCGGCGCAGAAAGGCAGGACAACATTCTTATGGTGGTAGTCTTGCCTGCGCCGTTCACTCCGAGAAGCGCGAAAAGCTCGCCCTCATCCACCGAAAGGTCGATACCGTCCACCGCGGTCTTGTTCTTGTACTTCTTGGTAAGCGCCTTTATTTCTATCGCTTTCATTTCCGTTCCCCCGTTATGCTTCTATCTCGCCGACATTGACCAGTGCGATACCGCCTTTTTCCTCGTCGCCGAGGACGAGAACGCATGTCCCCGGGCTGAGCCCGAAGACCCGGCGGCATTCCGCGGGCAGGGTGATCTGTCCTTTGTCGTTGACCTTTACTACGCCGAAAAAGTGCTTTGAGTCACCGTTTGGCGCCGCTTCAAGGTTCATGTTGCGGACAAGAGAATCGACCGATATGTCGTAAAGCTCCGCGAGGGAGATACAGGAGCTTATATCCGGCTGAGTCTCGCCGCGCTCCCATTTTGCCACCGCCTGACGCGAAACGCCGATCTTCTCGGCTATTTCCTCCTGCGTCAGACCGGCTTTCATACGGTACATTTTGAGGTTGCTGAACTGAATGCTCATATTGTTTCCCCCGTGAACGCTCCTGCTCTGACAAAAGGCTTTTTTCTCTTACACGCGTTATTATAACACTCGGAAAATGCATTGTCAAGCATCCATAAGCAACATAAATGTTACGATAGGTTGCGTATGCGTAATTTGTCCGGGGCGAGGGAAAGGGATCATCAGCGTTTGTTGCCGCTGTCGTCAACGTGGGTGTCCTGTTTGTAGCCTTTGACTTTGGTGTCACCGAAGGATTCAGCCACCTTGCGGCACTCCTCCTCTGCGGCGAGGAACGCGTCGGCTACCTTCGGGTCGAAGTGAGAGCCGGCGCTCTCGCGGATAATATCGCAGGCCTGCTCGAATGAGAACGGCTCCTTATAGCTTCGCTTGGAAACGAGCGCGTCGAACACGTCCGCTACGGCCATGATACGCGCGGACAGCGGGATATCCTCGCCGGCGAGCCCGTCGGGATAGCCCTTGCCGTTCCACTTCTCATGGTGGTAGTGCGCAAGGTTCTTCGCTTCGTTGAGGTAGTCTGACTCCGGCACGAGCGCAATTACCTGATCTATGATCTCGCCGCCGATAGCAGCATGACTCTGCATGATAGTGAACTCATCGTCGGTGAGCCGTCCGGGCTTGTTGAGTATCATGTCCGAGACCTTGATCTTGCCGACGTCGTGGAGCGGGGCGGAGTTGCCTACATTCTCCATGAACCTGTCGGTGAGCTCGTCGGGGTAGTACCCGAGCTCGCGCATCTTGCGCATTATGATGCGGGCATAGGCGGCGGTCTTGCGGACATGATCGCCGGTGTTCTTATCGCGGCTCTCCACCATGTCGGCGAGCACGAGGATAAGGGCGTTCTGCATCCTGCGGATGGTGTCGTTCTTCCGGCTTATGTCTTCAAGGTGTTCAACGCTGTCGCCTGCCATTTTGACGATAGCGTTGTAGAGGTTCTCGATCTCGTCGCCGGTGCGGATATCTATGTTCCGGAGGTTCTCAACGCTCTTGTCAAGAGTGTAGTTGCTGTTGAACGCGAACTTGTCGGCGCTCTTTGCCATAGAGTTCACGGGGAAGACGATGTGGTATTCCACCATCCACAGCACCACTGCGAAGATCACCACGAAGAACGCGAAGAACAGCGAGCTCATGCCGGTGAAGAAGTTTATGTTGTAATGGTCGATCTTGGCCATGGTAACGTCCGCGCCTGCGTAGGCGACAACATCACCCGCGCTGTTGTAAATCGGGCGGAAAACCGAGAGAAGATCGCCGTAGACGGTCCCGCGCGTGATGATCGGATCCGGCACGCCGCCCACGAGAAGCACCGAAACATCAATTCCGGTGAGCACGTCGTCGAACGCCTCGACATATCCTACGTCGGAGCCCTTCACATCGCCGCTGTCAAGATCGAACACCACATGGCAGCCGTCTTTGAGGATCTTGTAAACGTAGATGTATTCTATCTCGTCGTCGCTGTTTTTGAGGGCGTACAGCAGCTTTTCCGTTTCCGCGTAGCCTTCGGAGCTTCTGCCCTCCGCAAGCCAGCGGTCGATGCTGTCGCCGTCAACGAAGCCCACGACCGTACTCGTAACGCCCTCGACAAGCTTTTCGTGCTGCTCAAGAGCGGCATTATTGAACAGGATAAAGCTTATCCCCGTAGCCACCGCGCCCATGAGTATCATAGCCGCCATGAGGACGATCATGATCTTGGTGCGGACGGAGATAACGCGATGCCTGATGTGCCGGAGACTGTCCGCTTCGGAGCGGGACACGGGGGCTTGCATCCAGCCGAGGAACTCCAGCTTCTGCTTTATCTTATCCGGCAGGAAGGTAAGTATCATCATTACGATGAAAACGGTTATCATCTTGTCGAGGATATCCATGATGATGTTGCCGAGGAACTGCGCAAGCGTCTGATCGGTTATACCGGCTTCGACGAGCGACGATGCGATCGACTGACTGTCAAAGTATATGCCGTCGAGGAACCACGGGAGCAGGGTGCCAAGCCCGCCGCCGACCGCAGTAAGAAGAAGTACGAACAGCGCGAGCATACCGGGCCGCCTGAACGACAGCCAACCCTTCCTTGCAAAGACCGCCGCCGTCACCGCGTTGAGCACGCTGAGCAGACCGTAGTATATGGAGGCGGGATCGGAGAAGCAGTTGATGACATTGGTCATGAACCCGACGAAGATGCCGGGGAGATAGCCGCCGAGCGCCGAAGCAAGGATAATGCCCACATTGTCGAGGTAAAGCGGCAGACCGAGACTGCTCACGATCCTGTACAGCAGGAAGTTTATGCCGATGCATACCACACATTCTGCCGCAACGATAAGCAGATTTCTCCGTTTTTCTTTTTTATAGTTCAGTAAAAGGTCTTTTGTCATTTTAAGCACCGCTTTCAATATGCGTAATTATATCTATGTCACAGGATCCGCCGATAAATGTGCTGCGGCACAGACCTGTAAAACAGTATGATCGCCCGTTTCCGAGGAACGGTAAGAATGTGATGTATTTTCTTCCGTCTGCCGACAGCGCGGCGGGAAAGCCGGGAAACATATACCATAATTATATATTATCCAATGGGAATTGTCAACCTTTTTTATTTGTTTATTTTGCTGCGTAATTATTGCATAATAGACAAAAACTGTTGACTATAAAGCGCTTATGTGATATAATATTATCGGTTATATCACAGTACCGTGCATCGTTTCACGGATATTTCGTCTCCGGAACATGATCTCATTACTATAACGAAACGGGGTGAGACCGAATGCTGTATTATCAGATATCGCTGTATCTCAGCGTGACCATTACGGGCATATTCCTGTGGAAATGGAACAGGTATATCTCGGTGAGCTATGCCATCGCGTTTCTTCTCATACCTATCATCAACCTTGGATATTTCAGAATTGCCGTCTCGGAGACTTATCCCGAGGCTATCCTTGCGAACGGCCTTTGCTATGTATGTTCGCTTTTCATGCAGCTCGGCATACTCGTTTATGTGTTCCAGTTCTGTAAGCTCATACTCCCGCGGTGGATAAGCGTACCTATGTTCCTCGCGAACACGGTAGTCGGCATGATGGCGCTCACCACGAACCGCAACCACCTTCTGTACAAGGAATCATGGCTTGTACAGGAAAACGGGCTTTCGTATCTCGGAAAGGTGTACGGCCCTCTCCACACGGTGTTCTATATAATGATAGCGCTGTACATGGTGCTGGATGTGGGGGCGCTTATATACGGCTTCAGGCGCAGGGACGTGTCAAAGAAGAATGCGGTGATACTCGCGATACTGTACCTGATAAACATAATGTCATTCTTCGGGTCGAAGCTTTTCGGACTTACGGTGGAGCTGTCGCCCGGAGCGTTCATACTCACTCAGATCGTCATGCTTGTGCTGGCGGAGCGCGTCAAGATGTACTCCGTCGCGGAAATGGCGATAGATACCATTACCGACGAGGGGCGCACCGGCTTTGTGGCGTTCGACCTGTCGCGGCATTACCTCGGGTGCAGCGGCCCCGCAGAAGATTACCTGCCCGAGCTTAAAGAGCTGTACATAGACGGTTCCCTGCACAGGGGCGACCCGCGGTTCGACGTGATACACAAGTGGCTCGACCGTACCGACATGAACAACAAGGCGTGCGACTTTTCCATAGAGCGCGGCAATGTGAGCTACCACATCACGGTCAATTACACCATGCTCGGGAACAAGAAGCGCGGCTATCAGATAAGCATTGACGACGACACCGACGAGCGCCGCTACATAGCGCTGCTCCAGGAGGCGCGTCACTCCGCCGAGACAGTCTCACAGGCGAAGGGCGACTTCCTCGCTCATATGTCCCACGAGATACGCACGCCTATC
>JAFZOA010000678.1 GCA_017550775.1 Ruminiclostridium sp.
GCTTGCGGAGCTGCGGGCGGAGCTCAGGGAAATGGAAGCGGAGCTTGAAAAGATACTCGAAGACATCGTGCGGCTGAACCGAGAGCTTATGGAGCTTTACGAAAAAGGCACGACAGCGAACGACATCGCGGTGCACAAACGCTACATCAACAACAAACAGCAGGAACTGCACATGAAGCGTCACCAGATACTTATGCAGAACCGGAAGATCGAACAGCAGCTTGAGGTCGTGATCGACGCGACCAAAGAAGTCTCGAAGCTTGAGAAGCTTGAAGAGCACCAGTTTGACGACTATAAAGCCGCTGAGCAAAAAGAAAACGAGCTCTTCATAGAAGAGTTCGTCTCGAACGCCGACTGGCGGAAACAGCATATGGAGCAATGACCTCTCTTGCCGGACTCGAAGTTTTCTCCTGTATGCGCACATCGTGTGCGCTTTTGGAAAACTTCTTCACCACCTCCTTGCGGAACAAGAGAGGTTTTGTGATATAACAACAGCCCCCGTGAAACGAGGGCTGAATCTGTTTTTATCAGAGTTTTGAATAACCGAATGCGTTTACGAGTGCGTCAATCTTCTGTTTTGCCTTGCACATCGGACAGTCAGCAGCGAGATAGGTGCTGTAATCCGGGATATCCTTGGGCGAGAAGAGCGACTCTACTCTGATGCCGATAACTTCGTCGATAGCGCTGAACAGAGCGCACGCGCCGACAAGTCTGCCGCTGTAGTAGTCAAGGCAGCGGGCGAAACGCTCGATCGACCAACCTGTGGAAGCCGAGGAAATGAGAAGAAGAACGGGCTTGTTCCAGATCTTTTTCTGAGCGTCATCGCGGAAGATGATCTGGCCGTTCGAGTTTATCTCGGGGGTGAGGATGTCGATGTCCTTGCCGGAATTTACGGAAGCGACGCCGGGATCACCGAGTTCCTGGGCGATGAACGCGCCGAGAGTCTCTGTTCCCTCGAGGCAGATTATCGTGTCGATCTGGATAGCCGCGTATCTCTCCGCGATCATTTTTGCGGTCTCGCGTGCCATTCGGAAGCTCGTTTTTATAGAGTTAAGGTCAACGTAGTAGTTGATATGCGAGTGGTTAGTCGCGAAATGGCCGGGAATAATACCCATGTGGACATTTTTGTTACCCTTTAAGTTGATGAGCTGTTTTCTGCTTTCCATATATTACCTCCGTTTTCTGTGGAACGTGTGGGTTAATGTGAAATGCGAAATACGATAATTCGTACTTTTACTTCACATTTTAGTATAGCACATCAATAAAGATTTTTCAATATCGGGAAAATAAAAAAAACGACCCCGTTTTTGTAAAATTTTACAAAAACGGGGTCGTTTGATGTTATTATTTGTTGGAAAGTGGCGGGTCGCGGTTATTTTGCCGTTACCGCCTTTGACCACGCGCTGTAATATTTCTTTCCGTCAACGGTCTTGTAAGAGCGAATCCGGAATGTGTAGGACTTGCTTGTGTCAAGCTTTAATGTCGTGCTTGTCTTTTTGCAGATATATTTCCGGCACTTTAGTATGTTTTTCCACCATCAATCGAATACTGTATCTGATACTTTGTTATACCACCGTTTACCGATTTCCACGAAAGAACGAATTTGCCGCCGGATTTTTTCGCAGTAAGTGTCGTTTTCGCAGGAACTATTTTGAATTCGATCTCTTTTTCGCCGATGAATTCTACTTCGTCGCTGAATACAGTAATGATAGCAGTCCCTATATCTTCGTTTTCGTCATACATTAATGCATAATCAATGCCTTTATTAAGAACCCTGTCACCTTCTTTTATTGTAACATCAGGTCTTATTTCTTTTCCTGTATAAACTTGGTCAGGAATTTTGGCGTATGTGAGGGTCGATAGATCTTTTGGATCGGAAGCAACATTTGTTTTGGGTCTATGAATGCTATCCGATTTTGTATAAGTGCTTGATGAAGAGATGGGATTTATCTCGGCAAACAGTGTATATGATTTTGCGGCAAATGTAATACTGTTATAAGTGGATCCCCTAGGCCAAGATGTAACAGCGTTTTTTACTATATCAGTTATTTCAGAAACAGCTGTACTTTCAGTAATTTCTATTTTGATACCATTAGTTAAGTCGCCCGTTCCAAAATAGTAAGAAAAATAAATATTTGTCTTTTTTTCATTTTCTCCTTCTTTTCGTGTAAGGGTTACTTTCTTTTGCTCGTTATCGTAAAAATCTTCATATGATAAGAGAAGCTTATACTCGAAGCTTTTCTCAGGAGATTTCGAATCAAATGTGAGACCTAAATAATAATATAAACCATTTATGTAGTCAGGATTATCAAACCCATCAATAAAGATATTTAGATTACCTCCTGATGTCTGATAATACAATTTTAATGTTTCTTTGCTTGCCGCACTCGCCGTTACCGTCCCGCAGAACAGCGATGTTACCGCTATAACTCCGACAAGGAGGAACGACAATGCTGTTTTTAACTTTTTCATATTTTGTCCTTTCTGTGATCAACTCTTTGTCTCTCACAAACAATATTGTACGAATAAAGTATAACATATCCTACCTACTTTTTATACCGACACTATGCACAAAAATTGCACAAAACAATTGTAGTATTTGTAAAATTTTTTGGAATCGTTTACA
>JAFZOA010000679.1 GCA_017550775.1 Ruminiclostridium sp.
CGATTATCTTCTCCCACACCTCAAGAAATGAGGTGTCCGGCTCCGATATCTCCGCGGCACCGGCGAACCGGTTCCGGGTGTACTCGTCGAAAATTTTCTGTTCCTCTTCATTCAGACCGTACCCGGCTGAAAATTCCTTTAATGTCATAGTTTTTCTCCGTTCTGTATTTATTCTTTGTTCCGGTATTATCGCTGTTTTCCCGTCCTGAACGACTTTACCGTTCTTTCCGTCACTCTGTCAGCTTCGGGGGCGATACTTCCGCACAGCACCGGTGACATGGGGTCGTACCTTCCGCACTTCTCCTCCACCGTCTGCGGGCGGAAATTCGCGTAGCAGTATATGCAGCCCTGGGGACAGGTGTCGTAGCTCCCCACGTCCTCGCACTTCGCGCAGCCGCACAGTCCCCTCTGGTCGTCGCGGGGTATAGCTTTGAGCTCACAGCCCGTGATCCGCCCGATGAGGTCGGGGTCGATACAGCGGTTATGCGCTATGCCGTAGCTTCCGAGGTCGAAGGGCTCCGCGCAGGTCGCGAGCACAAGCCCGTTTCTTTCCGCAATTTCGCAGAGCTTCCGGAGAAAGCGGTCGCGGCCTTCGTCCGAGAACTCACGGTGCCCGACTCCGATAAGCTTCGACAGGTTTTTGTTTCTGTAAACATCCACAAAGCTGAACACACATTTCTCCGTCCTGCCCCGCAGCCGTTCCGCGATATAGCTTATCGCGCCGAGGTGCCAGTCGGCGGTGTACCTGTCGTTGAGCAGTATCGGATCGTAGCGCCATATAACGCGCTCCTTGCCTATCATATCCGACAGCTTCACAAACGTGTCTATGCGCTCTTCAAGCGGCGGCACAAACGGCTCGATATCGCGGTCATACGCGTTGAGGGTGAACTGAAAGTAATAATGGTAGTCTTTCAGCTCGCCGAGCCTGTCGAGCATGGGGCGGGGGTTCTTCGACCAGAACACTATGCAGTCGGTCACGTCGGGTGTGATATCAAACCGGCTGATAACGTGCTCATTGCGCGGACCCGGCACATACACCTCGCCCGCCTTTATCCGGTTGAAGAACCACTCGGAGAAGAACGCGGGAATATCGGTGCGCCTGCTTACGCTCAGTATCATATCAGCAGACCCTCACAGTGGTCGATCTCATGCTGTATTATCTGTGCCGGCCGGTCGTTGAACGTTCTTATGCGCGTCTCAAACCGTTCGTTCTGCCAGCGAACTTTAATACTGCGGTAACGCTTCACCGGGCGCGGCTCACCAATCAGCGACAGGCACCCTTCGCTCGTGTTGTACGGCTTGCCGCACTTTATTATCTCGGGGTTGAACATCGTCATGTATTCTCCGTCGTTATCGAAAACTATGATACGTTTGAGCTCGCCTATCATGTTCGCCGCCATACCGACACAGGTCTCACGGTTTGCAGTAAGCGTATCGAGCAGATCGGCGGCAATGCCCGCGTCCCCGGGCGCGGCGGGTGCGGACTTCATCGACAGGAATACGGGGTCGTGTACTATCTCTCTTACCATTCTTCTTCACCTTCGCGGAAACTTATCGTTGTTACTGATATTATACCATAGACAGGCGGGAAAGTAAAGGCTTTTCCGTAAGCATCTCCTGTTGGGGCTCTGCCCCAAGCCCTGTTGGGGC
>JAFZOA010000680.1 GCA_017550775.1 Ruminiclostridium sp.
GTCATCTCGTCGCCGTCCATTTCGACGAGCGGGGTCTTCATCTGGATCTTTGCCATAGGTCTTATCCTTCCTTATTCTTTTATTTCGGTATCGAATATCATCTTTTTGCAGTAATAACAGTAGTCGGCGTCGATCGTGAATGTCGCGAGACCGTGTCTGGCGGCAGTGATCTTTCCTATTCCGATAAAGCGGTCAAATCCTCCGGTCTTTTTATCACCGGCTTTGAATGTGACATTGCTTCTTCCGTCGCCGGACAGGATACCATGCTGCATTTCTTTTCCGCAGAACGGACAGTTCATACCGGATCACCCGTTCTTCTTTGTATAGTTCAGCAGACCGCCTTCGAGTATCATACCCTTGCCGCGCTCGGAAAGTTCAAGCGTTGCGTGGAAATGAGTTCCCTTTGTGACGTTCTTGACGAGTATCTTGTCGCCGTGCTTGATAGCGGTCTTTACGCCCGGTATTTCAAGTCTGTCGCCCTGATCTACACTGTCGTAATCCGCCT
This sequence comes from Ruminiclostridium sp., assembly GCA_017550775.1. The sequence goes on from JAFZOA010000680.1 coordinate 506, forward strand.
CGTTGACGAATGTGAGCGGAAGGATACCGTTGTTGATAAGGTTCTGCTTGTGTATGCGGGCAAAGGACTTGCAGATTATCGCCTTTACGCCGAGGTAGAGAGGAGCGAGAGCCGCGTGCTCACGGGACGAGCCCTGACCGTAGTTCGAGCCGCCGACGATGATCGACTGACCGGCTTCCTTCGCGCGCTTCGGGAAGGTCTCGTCGCAGACGGTGAAGCAGAACTCCGAGATAGCGGGGATATTCGAGCGGAGCGGAAGTATCTTCGCGCCCGCGGGCATGATGTGGTCGGTGGTGATGTTGTCGCCGACTTTGAGGGTAACGCCCGCCGCGATGTTCTCGGGGAGGGGCTTGTTGATCGGGAACGGCTTGATGTTCGGACCACGCAGCACCTCAACGTCCGGAGCCTCCTCCGGAGAAGCGGGCGGGGTTATCATGTTGTCGTTCACGACGAACTTCTCGGGCATCACATAAGGCGGCATAGCGCCGACAGTTCTCGGGTCGGTGAGCACGCCCGTGATAGCGGAGATCGCCGCTGTCTCGGGAGATACGAGGTAGATCTGACCGTCCTTTGTTCCGCTTCTGCCCTCAAAGTTACGGTTGAAGGTGCGCAGGGAGGTACCGTGGCTGTTCGGGGACTGACCCATACCGATGCACGGACCGCAGGCACATTCGAGTATTCTCGCGCCCGCGTCTATGAGGTCGGAGAGCGCGCCGCACTGAGCCATCATGTTATAAACCTGCTTGGAGCCGGGTGCGATAGCGAGGCTCACGTCCGGGTGAACGGTCTTGCCCTTGAGAATGTGAGCGACTTTTAGCAGATCCTGCATGGACGAGTTGGTGCAGGAGCCTATGCAGACCTGGTCTATCTTTATATTTCCTATCTCGTCGATAGTCTTGACATTGTCGGGGCTGTGCGGACAGGCGGCAAGCGGTACCAGCTCGGACAGGTCTATCTCGACCGTCTGATCGTACTGCGCGTCGGGATCCGCAGCCAGCGGGATATAGTCCTCCTCACGCCCCTGCGCCTTCAGGAACGCGCGGGTGGTCTCGTCGGAGGGGAAGATAGAGGTGGTAGCGCCGAGCTCCGCGCCCATATTTGTGATAGTTGCGCGCTCCGGCACGGACAGGGAGAGTACACCCTCGCCTGTGTATTCCATTACCTTACCGACGCCGCCCTTTACGGAGAGGGTCTGTAATACTTTAAGAATAACGTCTTTGGCGGATACCCAGTCACTGAGCTTTCCGGTGAGCTTTATATTCACGATCTCGGGCATGGTTATGTAGTACGCGCCGCCGCCCATTGCGACCGCAACATCAAGTCCGCCCGCACCGCACGCGAACATACCGATACCGCCGCCGGTGGGGGTATGGCTGTCGGAGCCGATGAGGGTCTTGCCGGGCTTGCCGAAGCGTTCAAGGTGGACCTGGTGACAAATTCCGTTGCCGGGGCGGGAGAACCAGATACCGTGCTTTTTCGCGACGCTTCCGATGAAGCGGTGGTCGTCGGCGTTCTCGAAGCCGGACTGGAGGGTGTTGTGGTCGATGTAAGCGACGGAACGCTCGGTCTTTACGCGGTCAACGCCCATTGCCTCGAACTGGAGATACGCCATTGTGCCGGTCGCGTCCTGTGTAAGGGTCTGGTCGATGCGAAGA
>JAFZOA010000681.1 GCA_017550775.1 Ruminiclostridium sp.
ATCCGATGAGCACTCCCGCGAGGTGATCGACACCTGTGCTGTCGAGCTCGGCGTCCGCTTTGACGTATTTTATCGGCGCGTTTTTCAGAGACAGTATCATCGACGTACAGTAGCAGCCGACATCATATATCGCGCCGCCGCCGAACTCCTTGTGAAGCCTGAAATCGTCGGAATAACCCTGTGTCAGGAACGCCGTGTCGATGTAATCCACAGTGCCGATCTCGCCGCCCGCAACGATGCTTCTGAGCTTCTCCATATACGGACTGTGAAGATACGCGAACGCTTCCATAAGTATGACGCCGTTCTCCTTTGCCGCGGCGAACATACGGCGCATCTCCGCTTCGTTCATCGCCATAGGCTTTTCGCAGAGAACGTGCTTGTGCGCGTTGAGCGCCTTTATCACCCATTCGCAGTGTATGTCGTTCGGAAGCGGGATATATACAGCTTCCACTTCCGGGTCGGCGAGCAGAGCGTCATAGCCCTCATACGCTTTTTCAAATCCGAAGCGCTCTCTGAACGACTCGGCTTTCTGAAGGCTCCTGCCCGCTATCGCGTAAAGCTCACAGCCTTCGGCTTCTTTCATTCCGGGTATCGTACAGCCCGCGGCGATGCCTGCGGTGCCCATAACTCCCCATTTTACCTTTTCTGCCATAAATACCTCTTTTACATTATTCAATGATCGAACCGTTTCATAGTGCAGTGTTACCGCTGCAAAGATATGCCAGCATGAACACCGCCGGAGAGTTCCAGTATATCGTTATCTCGTTCAGTGAATAGCTTGCCGTGTCGTCGGCATAGCACTTCATCGGCGGCGTTCCTTCCGGTATCACAGTTCTTGCGAACGGATCCGAACGATGTCCGTTTGGACCGCCCGCTACCATTCCCGGTATGCATTCTTCTACACCGTCGGCGAACGCGGGACGCAGGTGGGGATAGTTGCAGCGGAACTCGCCGACTCCCGTGACATAGCTTATCCCGAGCGGGTTCTCGCCGAGAAGACAGTGCAGATGACGCTCGGCGTATTCGCGGCAGGTATGGTCGCCGAATAGGACATCGGTTATCGCGAAGATCATCGCCTTCGTCATAAGCCCCATATTGCTTCCCCAGCAGTAATCTGCGCTTTCCATAGCGACACCGTAGCCGCATTTGCCGGCTTTCTTTTTCAGCTCGTCCGCGCATCTGCGGAACATATTTTTCAGCCTGTGCAGCAGATTAACGTCTTTTCCCTGTTCACAGAGGATATACGCGAGAGCTCCAAAGCCTCCGACTTCCCCATAACCGAGCGCGGTAAGCGGGAAATCCCTGTCAAGTGCCGAAACAAGCTTTTCGTGATATTTAAGGTCGCCGGTAAGCGCGTACATTTCCGAGTAAGCCCAGAAGCGGTTCGAGTTGTCGTCACGCTCGCCGTAGCCGCCCGTGTTGCAGCCCTCGGGATTTTCAAATCCGATGAACCGCGGATTGTTTTCAAGCCATCCGACCGACTTTTCGGCGGCTTTCAGAAGCTTTTCCGAGAACTCTTTGTCGTAAGCTCTGTATATGCCTGACGCAAGCGCGCATACAGCCGCAAAGTCGGCTGTCGCCATGGACGAAACGGGGAAAACGAACATCTCCGCGGTGTCGTCCTCGGGCATAACGAACGGCGCGTGCATAGCGGTCGTTGCCTTGTGATAAACGCCGCCCTCGCTGTTCTGCATTTTTAAGAACCATTCAAGTTCATACCGCACCTCAGACAGAATGTCGGGGATACCTTTTTCGGGAATGTTCAGATCCTGCTTTTCAAATACGTCCGGAAACAGTCTGAACGCGTACAGAAGATGAGCCGCTGCACAGGCTCCCGCCGTCACATATCTGCCGTAGTCGCCCGCATCGTGCCAACCGCCCGTGACGTCGAGCGTCACGCTCCTGTCCTCCCACAGCTTCGCGTGCGCGGCATGGC
>JAFZOA010000682.1 GCA_017550775.1 Ruminiclostridium sp.
AACACCGTTATCCTGATTGATAAACCCGAGCGTGCCGCCGTCCTGCTCCTTGAACACAAGGTCGCGTATGATAGGCTCGACCACCGGATTTTTCCGCAGCTCGTGAAGCTCCCCGACCGTGAACTCCGTGCAGTCCTCCATAGCCTGCTCAAACATCAGGCGCGTGCGGCGGTACTGCTCGGTAAGCTTCTTTTTCGTCTCCGTCAGGCGAATTATATGCTCGTTCTTTTTCAGCTTCGCGGGTATGGATTTGAGTGCCTTTCCATCCTTTGTTACTGCTATTTCGGTCTTTCCGTGTTCATCGACCACGAGCTTCACCGTCACGCCTTCGATAGTCTTGTCCTTGAACAGGTCGCGGCTGTCGTCAATGAGCTTTGTCTCCATTCGCAGGGTCAGCCGCGTTACGTCAGCGTAACCCGCGTTAGTTGCGAGATTCTGCATAGCGATACCCACGGCGGCTTTCTCGCTTGCGCTGCGCTGTGAGCCGAACTTTTTGCTTTCCTTCAGGAATTGCTGCAAATACAGGTAACGACGGCATATATCGTCCTCGCCTTTAAGCGGTATCAGCGCATACGCCATGAGCAGGTCTTTATTGCGCTTGTCAGCAACGGTCTTTTCGGTTTCATCAACGGTGAACTTGCCGAGAACGGCGTCTGCGTACTTACGGGCGCGGGAATGCTTCGTGCCGTCGGTGATGTACTTCGCGGCATCGTAAATAGCGTCGAACCTCTTGCTTCCGAGCGTGTCATAGGCGCTTCTGAACCATTCCACATCGAACGCGCCGAGCTGCAAGTCCTCCGGTGTGATAGGAGTATATTTCGCAATGACAGCCTTGCGCTTGTCGTCGAAATACTCGTTCATGTGCGCCATGAAGTAGTAGCAGCCGGACACATAGCCGTCCCAGCCGAGATACTGCGCAACAATGCCTATCCACTCCGGAGCGTACAGCGAGGCTTCGATAAGGCGCTTTTCAGTGATATCCGTGCCTTTCAGAAGCTTGCGGAGCTTGTCTGTGCTATCACCCTCGTTCGGAACGCAGACACAGAGCAAGCGGGATAACGCGCTCTTCTTGCTTTCCGTCGAGCGGTAATACGCAGTGTTACGTTCGAGAGTCTCTTTTCCGAGAGCGGAAAGTATGGCGACGAAATTATCCACTCCGTAAATGCGGTTCACAGAACTGATGTACTGCGAATACTTAGTCTTACTGTCGCCGCGTTTCAGCTCGACACTCAATACTTCGCCTATAATACTATCATACACATCGGAAATTAACTGTAGAAAACTCTCGTCTGTCTCTTTCTCCAGTTCTCTCAGAATATTGCTGTGCCGCCAGTTGTAACGTTCACGCGATGAAACAGCCGTATCCTTTTCACGAACAGCCGAGATAGCCGAGGTAACAAACATCAAGGTGTCTGACAAATTATCCCATCTTAACATCAAACAATACATCTGTTCATACGTAATGATACCGCGGTAAGCCGCAAGCATCGTGTATTTTGCGGACGGCAGGACATTGTGACAATGATTCCGTACATAGGAAAAACCGCTGTCCTTGCTTCTCTCTATATCTGCCCGTACGAATTTAAGATAAAGCCCATAAATAAGGGGAAATGTAACAGACATGGTATTTTCGTCACTTCTGTCGAGATGAAAGATAAAATTCCTTATGGCTACATCTTCCGTAAGTGTAGTGGTCTCCTCATAATTGTAGCCTTTATACCTGAAGATCAGCTTGTCAGCAGGAACAAATAAAGTAATATACAAATAAATCGATATTGCCATTTCCTGAAGTTCCTGCTTACGCAGATATTCGTTAAGCAGCATATACAGGATGATATGAGCGTGATTTATGTACTCAAAGCCCGGTTGTTCGCAAATACCGTTTCCGAACAGTTCAATGAGTGTGCTGCCCGCATATTTTAAATAATCATCGGAGCGGCGGTTTCTTTCGGACTTTATATACATTCGCAGA
>JAFZOA010000683.1 GCA_017550775.1 Ruminiclostridium sp.
ACCCCAAGTACAGAGAGGTTGACCCGAAGCTCCTTCCCCTCCAGGAGAGCTTGAAGACCACTATCGAGCGTGCAGTTCCCTACTTCGAGCAGGAGATCAAGCCGCAGATGAAGGCTGGCAAGCGCGTTCTTATCGCAGCTCACGGCAACTCTCTCCGCGCACTTGTAAAGTACTTCGACAATATGAGCGACGAGGACATCATCAACGAGAATATCCCGACAGCTATCCCGCTGGTTTACGAGTTCGACGATGACTTCAAAGTCCTCAGCAAGTCCTACCTCTGCGACCCCGAGGAATTAAAGGCAAAAATGGCGGGCGTTGCTAATCAGGGCAAGGCAAAGTAAGAATATCATCTTTCCGACCCCCGGCTTAAACAGTCGGGGGTTTTTGATGTCTTGCACCTTTCACAAAAAAATGTATTGCATTAATCGTCGAATTATGCTATAATGATATATATACATCCGGACTAACGGCTTTAAGGAGGTCTAAACCATGGCAAAGCTTGAACTGCTCACCGTTTCAATGGCACTGCGCGCTCTGATCGAGGACAAAAACGCCGATAAGGCTCTCGAACTTGTGAACGAACTGCTCGGCGCGGTAAGAAAACTTCCGCCCGGACAGAAGCTCGAACTGCTCACCCTGCTTTTCGCCGTGAAAACGCTTCTCGAAGGCGATACCCCCGACAAGGCCGTTACCCTCATCGACGGCATTCTCGCCGCTATGAAAACCACAGACAAAGAAGGAGACTGAAACCATGCTTACAGACATTGAGATCGCCCGCGGGGCGAAAATGCGCAGGATCACCGATATCGCGGCAAACCTCGGTATTGCCGCGGACGACCTCGAACCCTACGGTCACTACAAAGCCAAGATACCCCAGAAGTGCATAGACGAACTGAGCTCCCGCCCCGACGGCAAGCTCATACTCGTCACCGCTATCAACCCCACCCCCGCAGGAGAGGGCAAGACTACTACAAGTATCGGGCTTTCCGAGGCCATGAACCGGATAGGAAAGAAAGCCGTGCTTGCGCTTCGTGAACCCTCACTCGGTCCCGTCTTCGGTATCAAGGGCGGCGCAGCGGGCGGCGGCTACTCACAGGTCGTTCCCATGGAGGACATCAACCTCCACTTCACCGGCGATATGCACGCTATCACAGCCGCAAACAACCTGCTCTGCGCGATCATCGACAACCACCTCCAGCAGGGCAACGAGCTTAACATCGACCCGCGCATGATCCAGATCGACCGCTGTCTCGACATGAATGACCGCGCACTCAGGAACTGCGTAATCGGCATGGGTACCCGCGTTGACGGCGTACCGCGCCAGGACAGGTTCCGTATCACCGTCGCGAGCGAGGTAATGGCTATCCTCTGTCTGTCCGCAGACCTCGCCGACCTCAAAAAGCGCCTCGGCAACATTCTCGTGGCCTACACCTACGACGGCAAGCCCGTGTTCGCTCGCGACTTACAGGCTGTCGGTGCCATGGCGACGCTCCTTAAGGACGCGATCAATCCGAACCTCGTTCAGACCCTCGAAAACAATCCCGCGTTCATTCACGGCGGCCCCTTCGCGAACATCGCGCACGGCTGCAACAGCGTCCGCGCGACAAAGCTCGCCCTCAAGCTCGGCGACTACTGCATTACGGAAGCGGGCTTCGGCTCAGACCTCGGCGCGGAGAAGTTCTTCGACATCAAGTGCAGATTTGCGGGTCTTGAACCCTCCTGCGTGGTGCTCGTCGCAACGATACGCGCACTCAAATACAACGGCGGTGTGCCGAAGACCGAGCTTTCCGCCGAGAACCTTGAAGCTCTCAAAGCGGGAATTGTGAACCTCGGCACACACATCGAGAATATGCACAAGTTCGGTGTTCCGGTAGTTGTGGCGGTGAACCACTTCGCTTCCGACACCGACGCGGAGATAGCCTACGTCACCGAATACTGCAAGGAAAAGGGCGTTGAGGTCGCGTTCTCGGACGTGTTCCTGAAAGGC
>JAFZOA010000684.1 GCA_017550775.1 Ruminiclostridium sp.
GCTTCATTTTGTTTCTGTAACAGCAACTGCTATGGACTCGGTATCTTTCGCACTGTCTGTTTCGTCCTCGCTACTGTCTTCTTCCCAGCTCACATCGGGCAGAGCGTTGAAAGTGACAGTCTTGCCGTCGGATATGACTTCTCCGTGATAACCGGACTCTTCTACCCACTCAAGATAGAATGGTACGCCGTGTTCACAAAGCTCTTCCAGCCATCCATCAGGGCAGCACCACGGTGTATCGAATTCAACAATAAGTTTACCGTTTTCATCCGTTTTTTCTGGGACATATGTATTTGATGCGTTCCATTTGCATCCCCATTTGTTCAATCTCCAATCGTACCATGATCTGACGCCATAACGACGGTAATTACAAACAAGATCGCGCCCTCTGTTGTAACTCGGTCTATGCGTTGTTTGATGCGATTTGAGCGTTCTTTTGTACAATTGCTGCACCTTGAACTCGGTAACAGTCATACCGGGAGGTACTTTACCTTCCCACGGATATACGGTGGATTGGTCACTGATCTTGCAGGTGTCAAGCAGCAGCTTATTCCGAATCAGAGTTTTGAGCGGCTTTTTGAGTCTTTCCGAAAGATAGTAGTAGATATCCATATCCAGACTCCCGCTTTCAATTACATTTCCGATTGCTGTAGGCATTGGAGCAATGATATTGAAATCAACATTTCCTTCTTTATTGACTATCTTATCGAGAAACTCTCCTTTTACAGTCAGATAATTAAATACCCAGTTTGCCATTATTCATTTCACCTTCTATTTCTGTTTTTTCAGTTCACTCTGCGGTATTACGCTTCCATCGGGAGTCTTGGCAATCAGCAGATTTCCCGTTTCACGAAGCTCCTCTCTCCCCGTGATGAGAATATCAAGGAGCTTAAGAATACCGGTATATCCCGTAAGCCGAGCCTTTTTGATAGTAGCCTCGTTTCTCTCTATGTAGCTCTTTACATCGAGAAGAGCCCTTGTGTAACCTTTGATATAGTCCGAACGCAGTCGCTGTATCCCTCCCATTTTTTCATATGTACGGGATACGGGGCATTTACCGCAGTAACTGTCGCTGCCGTAATAACACTCACAGCAGACAATATCCACAGCTCCTACAAATTCGTTGTATTTCCGTTTATCCATATATTTAACTTCCTTTCACATCACTCAAGGCAGCGGAATATTTCCCAAACATAGATATTCTCTCCGCCTGCAAAAAGAACCGCTGCTTCGTCATCAAGATAAGATAACTTGTCCCACATATCACCGGGAACGTTCTTGTTGAATTCACGGTATGCTTTGCGCATCATCTGTTTTGCCTGCTTTTTAGTCGCATATACTGTACGTTCAATAGAGGTGTTGTCAGACGCGACAAGCTCATAAAGAACCTTATATGTTATCCAAACATCTGCATTATCAATAACACGTGTATCTATGACCTTGACATCGAAATGCTCCGAAAGCTTGTCATACACAAATTCACGCGGATTATCGATCTCCTCTTCGCCGTTCATAGACC
>JAFZOA010000685.1 GCA_017550775.1 Ruminiclostridium sp.
CGGAGGTACAGAGCTTCCTGATCTCAAACGCGACCTACTGGTTCGACAAGTACCACATAGACGGCCTGCGCGTTGACGCTGTGGCCTCCATGCTGTACCTCGACTACGACCGCAGAGAGTGGAGACCGAACTGCTACGGCGGAAACGAGAACCTCGAAGCTGTGGCGTTCTTCAAGAAGCTCAACTCGTCGCTGTTCGCGGACTTCAAGAACATTCTGATGATCGCGGAAGAGTCCACCGCATGGCCTATGGTCACAAAACCCGCTGACGTGGGCGGACTCGGCTTCAACTTCAAGTGGAACATGGGCTGGATGAACGATATGCTCGCTTATATGTCCATGAACCCGGAGTGGAGACACGACCACCACAACCTCGTAACCTTCTCTTTCTACTACGCTTTCTCCGAGAACTACATTCTCCCGATCTCGCATGACGAGGTGGTTCACGGAAAGTGCTCAATGATCGACAAGATGAGCGGTCCGCGAGAGCTGAGATTTGCTTCGTTCAGAACATTCCTCGCATATATGATGGCGCACCCCGGAAAGAAGCTCATGTTCATGGGTCAGGAGTTCGCACAGTTCAAGGAGTGGAACTATAAGACCGGTCTTGACTGGGACGTTCTCGAATTCCCGGAGCACAAAAGCCTGTGGGAGTACGAAAAGGCGCTCAACAAGTTCTATCTCGACAACAACGAGCTGTGGGAGGTGGACAACGACTGGTCGGGCTTCAAGTGGATCGTGAGCGACGACAACGAGAACAGCGTCATCGTCTTCCGCCGCTTCAACAAGAAGGGCGACGAGCTCATCGGCGTGTTCAACTTCCAGCCTAAGGAACATGAGGAGTACAGCTTCGGCGTACCGTTCTACGGCGACTATGAGGAAGTGTTCTCGTCAGAGGATCCGAACTCCGGCATACACAACAGGAAGGTAAGCTCCTTCCGCGCGGATATGCACGGTGAAAGGTTTGCGCTCTCCATAAAGATCGCTCCGATGTCGGCTATGTTCTTCCGCGTTACAAACATCAAGGACTATGAGGCGGAGCAGGAAGCTCTCAGAGCGGCGGAGGAAGCTGCGGCGAAGAAGCGTGAGGCGGCGGCAAAGCGTGCCGAGAAGAAGCGCCTCGCGGAGGAAGCCGAAAAGAAGAAAGCATCCGAGGAAGCGGCAAAGAAGACCGCGAAGAAAGAATCCGCAAAGAAAGCTCCCGCCAAAAAAGCGGACGATAAGAAAACCGAAGTAAAGGCGGAGCCCAAGAAGAAAGCCGCCGCAAAGAAACCGGCGGACGAAAAACCGACGGAAAAGAAAAAGCCGGGAAGAAAGCCAAAAAGCAATAAGTAACCAAAGCAAATAAATTTTCGGAGGACAATTATTATGAACCATGTAAAAAAAGAATGCGTAGCAATGCTGCTCGCAGGAGGTCAGGGAAGCAGACTGTATGCGCTCACCCAGAATATGGCTAAGCCCGCCGTTCCGTATGGAGGCAAGTACAGGATCATCGACTTTCCGCTATCCAACTGCGTGAACTCCGGCATAGACACCGTCGGCGTTCTCACGCAGTACCAGCCCCTCGTGCTCAACGAGTATATCGGCAACGGTCACCCGTGGGGTCTCGACCGCGTTCACGGCGGCGTTCATGTGCTCCCGCCGTATGAGACCGCTTCCGGTAAGTCGTGGTACACCGGCACCGCAAACGCTATCTACCAGAACATAAGCTTCATCGACAGATACAGCCCCGAATATGTGGCTGTCCTTTCCGGCGACCATATCTACAAGATGGACTACTCCAAGATGCTCGACTTCCACAAGAAGAAGAAGGCAGAAGCTACTATCGCAGTCCTCGAAGTGCCGTGGGAGGAGGCTTCCCGCTTCGGTATCATGACCGCCGACGAGGACGGAACTATCACAGAGTTCGCGGAGAAGCCGAAGGAGCCTAAATCCAACCTCGCTTCCATGGGCGTTTACATCTTCACATGGGCGACGTTAAAGCGTCACCTCATTGCGAACGAGAACGACGAGGGCGCTACCAAGGACTTCGGTAAGAACATAATCCCCGCGATGCTCGACGAGGGAAGCAAGCTTGTCGCTTACCACTTCGACGCATACTGGAAGGATGTCGGAACTATCGACTCGCTCTGGGAAGCAAACATGGACTGCCTCGACCCGAACGTTCCCCTCGACCTCTATGACCCCAAGTGGAAGATCTACTCCCGCAACCCCGTTATGCCGCCTCACTACGCCGGCGAGAACAGCAAGATCGAGAACTCCATGGTTGCGGAAGGCTGCGACATCGAGGGTGAGACAGACTTCTCCGTTCTGTTCGACGGCGTTGTCATCGAGGAAGGCGCGAAGGTACGCTACAGCATCGTAATGCCCAACACCGTCATCAAGAAGGGCGCAGTCGTCGAGTACTCGATAATCGGCGAGGAATGCACTATCGGCGAGGGCGCACACATTGGCGAAAGACCCGAAAATGTTGAGAACAGAGACGACTGGGGAGTTGCCGTTGTCGGAAACCGCATACACATCTCCGACAAGGCGGTCATTGCCCCGAAGGCTATGATCTCACAGGACGTTTGAACCGCAATAAAACTTATTTGAAAGGAAATTATTGAAAATGGCTAATATGTCTAATGTACTCGGTCTTATCTTCGCCACTATGCATGAGCTGGTAGTGACCGACCTCACAAAGAACCGTGCTATGGCATCGGTTCCCTTCGGCGCAAGATACAGACTCATAGATTTCCCGCTCTCCAACATGGTGAATTCGGGGATCTCCACCATAGGTATCGTTACCAAATCCAACTATCAGTCGCTGCTTGACCATGTGGGCTCCGGCGACGAATGGGATCTCTCCCGCAAGAACGGCGGTCTGCACTTCCTCCCGCCGTACAGCAACGACTACACCGGGCTGTACAGAGGAAGACTTGAGGCTATGATCGGCGTGAAGAGCTTTATCAGCAAGTCCGACGCGGAATACATCGTTATGTCCGACTGCGACTGTGTAGCCACCTCGACTTCAAGAAGCTCGTTGACTTCCACGAGGAGAAGGGCTCCGACATTACCGTGGTTTACGGCAAGAAGGAGTTCACCGCGGAGCAGACCAAGACCCGCACTATCCTGAAAGTTGACGACAACAACGAGGTTTATGACGTTCTCGTCCGCCCCGAGCTCAACGGAACTCTCGACGCGAGCATGAACATATTCGTTATGTCCAAGGATTTCGTACTCGACATCATCAACAGCGCAGCAAGCCGCAACCTGTACAGCTTCGAGATAGACATTCTCCAGCACAGACTCAAGGAATTCAAGGTCTACGGCTATGAATTCACCGGCTACTATGCACAGATCGACGGTATCCGCGCTTACTATCAGGCGAACATGGAGCTCATGGACAGAAACAACCGCAAGGCTCTGTTCAACCTCGACGACCCGATCTACACCAAGGTCCGCGACGAGGCTCCCGCAAAGTACGGTCTCGACGCGGCAGTCAAGAAGAGCATCATCGCCGACGGCTGCATAATCGAGGGTACGGTCGAGAACTCGGTGCTGTTCAGAGGCGTAAAGGTCGGCAAGGGCGCGGTAGTAAAGAACTGCATACTCATGCAGAATACCGAGGTCGGCGACAAGTGTGAGCTCAACTACGTCATAGCGGACAAGAATGTGGTAGTGGGCAACTACAGAAGCATCGGCGGTACGATTGATTACCCCGTATTCGTAAACAAGGGTTCGACGGTATAAGGAATAGAAGGAATATAAAAAACATTCTCCCCGAAGGCTTACGCTTTCGGGGAGAATGTATTATTTCGTGACTTTTATCTGTATTTTTGCTGTGCTGTTCCCGACTTTTGCGGTTATCACGGCAGTTCCTGCTTTCTTTGCGGTTATTTTGCCGGAGCTGCTTACAGCGGCAACTTTTTTCTCTGAGCTCGACCACGTTATCTTTTCCTTGCCGCTGCTTGATAATATGGCGCCAAGCTGTATTGTGGAGCCTTTTTTCATGGTTATCTCAAAATATTCGATACCCGCAGCATAATTTGCAGTGAATGTGATTTTTCCGTGAGAATCTTTGTTGCCGTCTTTCTTCCAGTTTTTATAGTCATCAGCCGGCAGTTCTTCCTTAGCAGTCACTATCTTTAGTTTAAGATAGTATCTGCCTTCGGGAAGCCAGTATCTGATCTTTCCCTTATATGTATGAGGTTCGCTTTCGATTTCCCATAATATGCGGGTAGATTTCAGATTTACGTCATATCCGCCTTGTCCGCGTTCTGTAGGCATTTCCACAGGAATAAACAACTCATTGGTTTCCGCATCATAGACATTTATACGCGCCCACGCAGTTTCCTCCATAAACGCATCAAGAATAAAATCTCCCTCCTGACTCATAAAGAATTCATAAGTTGCGGTCTTTCCGGCTTCAATAAATGCGGTGGTTTTTCTGCCGCTTTTGAGCGACAGTATTTCCGATTCACCGGCACTTGCATTTACCGTAAAGCAGCAAACGAGCATGATCACCGACAGCAGAACCGCTGTCACTTTTCTGATTTTCGACATTATTCATTTCCTCCTCGCTGTGTTTCATTCCGTTTGATACCCGACACATTTCGACCGCACACCGAATATTGCAGTCTCATGCAATTTGTAAATATATTATATCATACTTATTATAATATTTCAATAGAATTCTCACAAAATTATACACCGTTTCTTGACTATTTCGCTAAATACTGATATAATATAGTGAACGATATATTTTTGCGCCTTCCCCCGCCGGAGGTTTATAAGGAGAAAAGTCTGAGGGGAAGCATAGCGTCCGGGAACGGTCGTAACGATCCCGCTCGGCTCCTTAAGCATTCGAGGCTGACGTAAAGAACTGAGGATCCCGTATCGCGGTCATCGACGGCGAAGGAGAGATCCTCGGCTTCTGCAGGGTCTACATTACGGGAACAGACAGGAATAAACAAGGGAGAGTTCAATGAAAAGAAAACACAGACTGAAACTGCGCTTTCAGGTCGCAATAATAATGATCGTTTTCTACATCATATCCGTGATCTGTATTGCAGGAATAATGTTCCGGAGCAACACCGAATCGTTTGTTTCGGCGAAGAAGGATATGCTGGAGCGCGACATCGATATGATGTATGACGACCTTATGGAAAACGACGGTCTGAGCTGGTTTCTCGGGTTTGCGAGACAGCATCCGGATGAGGTCGTGAAGGAAGTCACCGATAAAGAATACGAGGCCATACATCAGATAGATGCGTCCCTGGATCAGTTTACAACACACGAAGAGTATGACGCGTTTCTTGACTCGCTGACATACGAACAGCAGCTTTATTTCGCGAAGAGTCTGTGTTTCCGGGCAAAATATATGCTCGAAAATGAGTTCCTCGAATTGGGCTATGACAGCATCGGTATAATGGATATTGCCGATCTGAACGACAACAATGAGGCTTTCGTGTATTACGAGGCACTTTCCTCCGACTACACGGTCTATGGGACAGATCCGCTCGTTATGGGTGATACGGCAGTTGTCGATAATAACTACCGTGACGTGATGCAAAAGCTTCTCTCAGACAATAACGGCGCGATAGAGTATGATCTCAATTCCGATAAGTACGGATACTATATAACAGCCTTCAAGCCGGTGGTCATCACAGATAAGGTCAAAGCTGTCATGTATATCAACTTCGAGTACACAGAGTTCTACAACAAGCTTACAAACGGCATACTTGTTATCGTTATCTTTATGCTCGCAGTCATGTTCATCGTCTGCATACTTATGCTCGTCGCACTCGACCGTGTCGCGATATCGCCGCTCTCCGTCCTGCGAAAGAGCGTGAGAACATATACCGAGGACAAGAACGTTGAGACCGTCGGAAACAGCATCGAGAGCATACGCTCGCACTATATCGCGGAGGAGATCGACGGCCTTTCGTCAGACTTTTCGTTCATGGTGCGCGAGCTTGAAAGATACATGGAGAATATCCGTGCGGTCACGGCGGAAAAGGAGCGTATCGGTGCGGAGCTCGACATGGCGAAAAGGATACAGGAGTCCGCGCTTCCGAATGTATTCCCTGCCTTCCCGGACAGAACGGAGTTCGATATCTACGCTTCCATGACTCCCGCGAAGGAGGTCGGCGGCGACTTCTACGATATGTTCCTGACCGATAACGATCACCTTGCAATGATAATTGCGGACGTTTCCGGCAAGGGCGTTCCCGCGGCGCTGTTCATGATGATGTCGAAAATACTTATCCATACCTACGCTATGATGGGGCTTTCTCCGGGAGAGGTGCTCAGACGCACGAACGACGAGATCTGCAAGAACAACGATCAGGATATGTTCGTTACCGTCTGGCTCGGAATACTTGAAATATCCACCGGTAAGCTTACCGCCGCAAATGCCGGACATGAATTTCCGGTCATCCGTCAGCCGGACGGAGCGTTTGAGCTGTTCAAGGATAAGCACGGGTTCGTGGTCGGCGGCATGGCGGGCGTGAAATACAGAGAATACGAGCTCACCCTTCGGCGCGGCGGAACGCTTTTCGTTTATACGGACGGAGTTCCCGAGGCGACCGATGTCTCGAACGAGATGTTCGGCACCGACCGCCTGGTCGAAGCTCTGAACAAGGAGCCCGGCGCAGATCCGGAAACCCTGCTGAACAATGTACACGACGCGGTAAACGCTATGGTCGGTGAAGCGCCGCAGTTCGACGATCTGACGATGCTGTGCGTAAAGTACCGCGGCAATATGCAAGGAGATGATCTGTCATGAGAGAGCTCGAACGCCCGGAAGTATATAAGCTCAAAGAATGTCTCGAAGAGCTCGCCGCGCATCACAACGAGGTCTCGCGGCTTTTCGCCGGGTGCTATCCGAAAAGACCCGTAAGCGACACTCTTGCTTCATTCGAGGCGGACGTAGAGAGCGGAAGATCCCGCATCGCGGTGATCGACGGCGAGGGAGAGATACTCGGCTTCTGCAAGATCGACATTACAGGAACAGACGGGAAGATCGACTATCTTATCGTGCTCAGAAAAGCCCGCGGTCACGGATACGGAGATCGTCTTATCGGCTGGGCTATGGACGTTTTCGGGCAGAGCGGCGTTAAGACGATCGAGCTGAGAGTGGTGGACGGGAACGACGCGGTGAGCTTCTACGAGAAGTACGGCTTCCGGGTAAGCTCGCTTATAATGCGGAAGGACATCTGATACAGAACGTGAATAACGGAAAACCTGCCGGGCATCATCAGATACCCGGCAGGTCGTTTTTTCTTCTATCATTCTTCGCCGGAAACATGGGATATACGGTTAAGTCTCTTGACGGCTGCGTCGAAATTCTTCATTTCGCGCTTTTTTGCGTACATCATATCGTCGGCTTCCTTGTAAACCTCAGTAAACGACTTGCCCTCTTTCCACTCCGCAAAGCCTATCGCGCAGGCGTACCCGGCGTCGCTCACGGCTTCCTGCATTTCCGCGATCATGGTCTCTATCTCCGGAGTGCTCTTATTAATGCATACCGCCGCAAATTCGTCGCCGCCCACGCGGTAGATAAAGCACTTCGGCAGGCTTGCCTTCTTAAGCGCCCTTGCCGTCGCTTTAAGCGCTTTGTCACCCTCATTGTGACCGTATGTGTCGTTTATCACCTTGAGATCGTTGAGGTCGATACTCAGAATGTGCGATATTGTGCCCCTGCCGTATTTGTCGATGTCAGCCATGAACGCAACACGGTTGAATACGTCGGTGAGCGCGTCAAAGCGGAAATGCTCGATATGAAGATACAGGTAGTAGAACGTGATGTCGAGCGCGATCACGCCGATGAGGATACCTCTGAGCGCGAACAGGAACTCCGCGAGAAATCCGAGTATCGTCATAATCCCGCAAAGCCCGATAATGCTCGCTTCGCTGTACTTGCTTTCGCTCCTGCATCTGAGAGCAAGGTAAAAAAGGAATAGTATGTAAAACCCGGAGAGTATATGCGGCTCGAAGGCGAGCGGTCCGCGCCCTATCGTGCCGTCGGTATTGTAGTAGAAGAAGATGTCTGTGAACAGGCACGGAATGAGCACCGCGACATTCACTACCGAAGGAAGGTATGTATAGAACGCGGCTTTTCTGTTCTCAAACGTCCTGTTGGCGGCAATGGATATAAGGCTTGCCATGAGAATAATGCGAATGTCGTACCCGAGCATCGCAGACAGTCTGTGGAACGTGTCGAATATCCCCGTTACCACCATAGTGTCGTAAGCGTAGTAGTCAAGGTTGTCAACGATTATCAGCGCGAACAGCAGCAGCACCGAAGGTATGAACTTTTTGGTGAGCTCCATTTCGTAAGCGCGGTTAGTCCTCAGAAAGTGAAACAGAAAGATGATAGTCAGGACAGGTATGCAGTTTATCTGTACAATACTCTGCAAAAAGATGTCTTGTATCAAGACCTTTTACCTCCTGTCAGAAGTTCGTTTTATAGAAGTATTCAAACGGGAGACCCGACTCCCGTATTTTTTCTGCGTAGTAAACACCGACAAAGCGGTAGTGCCACGGCTCATAGATTATGCCGGTAACATTCTCGTATTCCTTCGGATAACGCATGATGAAACCGTACTTGTGGGCGTTTTCGGACAGCCAGCGGAACTGTTCGGTATTCTCGAAGTCGTCGGTGATGTCGTCGTGAGTCTCCCACCAGTCCGGCGTGAGTATGTCGAGCGCGAGTCCCGCGTTATGCTCGCTCGTATAGGGGAGCATTATTTCCTTTTCTGCGAGCTTTCGTGCCTCAGACCGGGTATGCCCCTCACGGATAAGCCGCTCGGTATAGCTTTCAAGGTTCTCCTGCTGCTTCTGGACGCTGCGGTACGCGGAGACCACCGTGAGCGTGACCCCGTCCGCCTGTGCGTCCGCGATCATCTGCTTGGCATAGCCTGCGCACCGTTCGTCGAGCATGAAGCTTCCCTGAACGTAATCCAGTCCGACGGTAAAGCTCTCGTCAAGCGGGTTTTCGGCGTTGATGAGGTAGTATGCCCAGAGGTTGTCAACGCGCTGACCCGACGCGGAGGGGATATTGTCCTGCGCGATACGGAGCTTATCCGCGCTGCTCGGGAAGTACGTTGCGAAGAGCCTGAACCCGAAGAACAGGATATAGAAGCCGAGCGTGACTGTTACGATCGTTCCCGGACTCAATGTTTTTCCCACAGGCTCACCCCTTTTCCGGATATACATCTTTATTATAACAGTATTTGACGTAATAGTCAAGAAACGGGGTCAAATTTATGTGAAAAATCTATTGAAATTTACGCGGGAATATGGTAAAATATAGTTGCGAGTTGCATGAGACTGCATTATTCGGCGTGCAGTCGTAACTGTGCGCTTTTGGATCTCTAAACTTATCAATACAACAAGGAGGACATGAAAAATGTCGAAATTCAGGAAGATGACAGCGGTGCTGCTGTCTGTGGTAATGCTCGTTTGCTGCTTCGCGGTGAACGTGAGCGCAGCAGGTATTGCCGATACGGCAAAGGCGATCGAGAGCGGAAAAACATACACCGCAAAACTGTATAAAAACGGTGAACAAGCGGATTATAAGATCGTTCTTAGCAAAGACGGCGATTTGAAGTTGAATATCTCAACACAGATGTATCGTGTGGATGTTTATCTTTATGATTCCAACGGAAACAGTTTAGGCGCTCTTGATCTTAAGGCAGATTCCGGTTCGACCGGCAGACCGTGGTCCGGCTCTTACATCTATTGCCAGTGGAACAGCACAGTTGAGAAATACGTCGGCTCCTTTAAGTATTCTTTAGAAAAGGGAACATACTATCTCAGATTTGAGCGTTACGGTTCGACCGGTTCCGAAAAGGTTACCTTCAAAGCTACATACCCCTCCTCCGGTTCATCGTCCGAAAAGTCCAAGGCGGAGTGCATAAACGTTCCGCTTAAGAAGGGCAGCACAATGCAGCTTTCCGTTGACACAAAGGACACCGTCAAGTGGTCAAGCTCCGACAAGTCCATAGCGGAAGTAAGCAGCAGCGGCAAGGTGACAGCGAAGAAAAAGGGAACTGCTGTCATAACCGCAAAGACCGACAGTTCGACATTAAAGATCGGCATAAAGGTTTCATAAGATCAGAACGCGCGTGAGAGCCGAAACTCACGCGCGTTTTTTATACGCACTATTCTTTAATTGCTTTAAAACCTATTGAAAAACTTTACGGAATGTGGTAAAATAGTAATGTGGTCGGAAATGACCGGAAAATCAGGCGATCGTATAATTCGAAGCGTATATCCTCCGCCTCCGGCAGAGAAAGATACAGAACAAAGCTTTCATATCTCAGATCGTGAAAGCTCCGAACTTAACGCTGTTTACGAGTTTTACAACCGGCTGAAATGACAGATGAAAAAAGGAGGACATGAAATTATGTCAAAACTCAGGAAGATGACAGCGGTGCTGCTGTCTTTGTTAATACTCGTTTGCTGCTTCGCGGTGAATGCGGGCGCTGCGGGCGTTCCGGACAACGCAAAGACTATCACGAGCGGCAAGACTTACGAGGAGACGACCGGACTGATCGGAAGCACTGTTTTCAATTACAAGATCAAGGTCACAAAAGCCGGTACGATGACAATAAAGCTTAACGCCAAGACCAAACGTTCAAATCTGTGGTTCATGAACTCAAACGGAAAATCCCTCGAACCTTCCGGGATAAAAAGCTCCAAAGGCTCCGCCGAGTGGGGAGGAATGTTTTTAGCCTATACCGATGTCCACGGAGACGGAACATATACATATTCCGGAAATATATCATACACAGTAAGCAAGGGAACATACTATATCAAGTATCAGGCTCTCTCGCCGCTTGAAGGAAGCTTCAGCATTTCCTGTACGACCCCCAAGACCTCTTCCACCTCCTCCACTTCCACCGGCAAGCTTACCGGAATAGCTCTTCCCATGAAGGTCGGCGAAACTGTCCAGCTTGCGGCGGCTACAACGGGCAAGGTAAGCGGTAAAGTCAAGTGGTCAAGCTCCGACAAGAAGATCGCGACAGTAAGCTCTTCCGGAAAAGTCACCGCGAAGAAGAAAGGGACGGCTGCGATAACCTGTAAGCTCGGCAAAAAGAAGTCAACTATCTATGTTAATGTAACATAATCATACATATACTGAGTCTTCGTTCTGTATTCCGGTAATTTGCTTTACCCCCGCCTTACGGCGGGGGTAAAACTATATTGTTCCGCTTCCCCGCATCCCGACAAAGGTGAATACTATCCATTCCCCTGTCTGACAGAAAATGAGCCGGTCAGTCCCAAAAGCGCGAGTCGTGGCATAATTGACCACAAAACTGTATCGTCCCCCGCCGTACAGCGAAGGACGATACAGTATCACATATATCTTTTGGAAGAACAGAAACATATCATTTTTATTTTTCGAGGAAGTCGTATATTCTCCGGTTGAAGTCCGGGGCTTCATCATATACCGCGTGACTGAGCTCCGGATAAATGTACAGCTCGCTCCCCTGTATTCTCTCGTGAAGCTCTCCCGCCGCCGTGACTCCGACCGTCTTATCCTGTCCGCCGCCGATTATGAGTGTCGGGCAGGTGATACTGCCGATCACGCCGGTCGCGTCGAAGCCGAGGATAGCGTCGGCATTTATCAGTAAGCGCCGGAAGCTTTTCGGCTTGCCGACCGAGCTGTACAGAGAGAGCATCATACGGTGCTTCCGGAGGTACTCGTCCGTGTAGCTTTTCTCCGCCGTATCGAGCATGAGACTCTTGTAGTCACCGCGCTCCGCCATTTCCTTACACGCGCCTACCACCGTCCGGACAGTTTCATTCGCGTACGGCGCTGTGACCGCGAGCACAAGCTTTTCAACCATGTCCGGGAAGTCTGCCGCAAGGTACTGCGAGATCATGCCGCCCTGCGACACCCCGACGATACAGGCTTTCCCGATGCCGAGGGCCTTCATCGCCGCCGCCTGATCCGCCGCCATATCGCGGATAGAATAGCCGTCCGGCATATCGTCCTTTCTGCTGAACATATACACCGTGTATCTGTCAAAGAACAGTCTGTACGGCTTCGCTAAGAGCGCTGCCTTGCCCCGCACCGTCGCGAGACCGTCAGCAAACCCGGGAATGAATATCACCGCTTTTTTTCCGCTCCCGAACGAGACATACGACATCTCGGTATCACCGACCGGCACAGAGCCGTTTTTCAGATTTAGATTTGAAGACATACAGGGATCCTTTCAGGCTTTCCGCACGAAGCAGAAGTCATTCTCACCAATCGGTCTCATACCAGCAGTCGCAGCTCTCATCGTACACATAGATCGTGTCATCGTAGGGATCAAGGCAGGCAAAGAGGTTTTCGCTCTCGATGTACATGAATACACACCCTGTCTCGTCGTCGAACAGATACCATATTCCGTCATCATACTCCCAGTCGCTCTTTTTCCAGCTGCTGTCGAGGAAGTTCCACCAACCGTCTTCCGAGCTGTCTCTGTCGTCGGAATACTCGCCGAACCAGTCGCCGTAATCGTAGTACCAGCTGTCATCCCAGTCGTCGTTGTAGTAATCGTCGCTGTAATAGTCGTTGCTGTAATAGTCGCTGTAATTGCTCCAGTCATTGCCGCTGTACCAGTCATCGTTCCAGTAGTTGCTCCAGTCGTTGTTCCAGTAATCGTTCCAATCGTAGTTGTAGTCGTAATAGTCGTCGTAGTAGCTGCTGTAATAATCGTCGTCGTAGTTATAGTAGTCGTTGTAATAGTCGTTGTAATAGTTGTTGTAATCGTCGTAGTAGTTGTAATAATCGTTACCTATGTTGAAGTTATTGTTATCGTCGTAGTAATTGTAATAATCGTAATTGTTGTTATTATTGTAGTCGTAATAGTCGTAATTGTTGTTATTGTTGTAGTCGTAGTAGTCGTAATCGTAGTTGTAGCCGGAATTGTCGTAACCGTCATACTCGTTGCCGTTTACGTTGTCATATCCGTCGCCGAAGTCTGTGCCGTACTTGTTGCCGCCGAAGTAGTTATCAAAGCTCGCCTTTGTTCCGTTGGCTGTGGGAAGCCCAGATGAAATACTGCTGAGCTGATGATCGGAGCTCATCTTACGGTCGGTAATGTTGAAGTAGTCATAGTAGTAGTAGTTCGGAGGGTTGCCCTCGGGGTCGTCCCATGTAACGTCCATAGCATAGCATTCGCCGTCGAGGATAAGCTTGCACCACGCATGGGCTTCGCCCGCATAGCCGTCTGCGACCGCGCACTGAATGCCCGATCTCTGCATCAGATATGTAAACGCCTGAGAATAACCGGCGCAGACTGTCTTTTTCTGGACAAGAGCGTTGTACGCGACCTGATCGAGGTCGTTCTCCACATAATCTATCGTATGGGTGAGGTAGTCGTGGGCATACTTTGCGCGCTCGATATCGTTCGGGAGCTTGGACATAGCGTCGATCACCTTGGAAACGCTGTTTTCGAGGGCGGAGGTGTTGCCGGCGATATCATTCACGAGGGAATTGTAATCCATCTGGATCTCGGTGATGTTCCCGTAGTTGTTGTAGAAATAGTTGTATGTAAGGTCGATCCAGATAAGCTCCGGCCGGTCGTACCTTATATAGTAGAGGATCAAGTCAAGCTCTTTCGCGGTTATCGGAACAGAGATCTTTATGCTTCTGCTGCCTTTGAGCAGACCCTGATATATGGTGTCATACGCGGTGAGCATATTTCCGGAAAGCTGGTTGCGGTAGAGGTAGAAGTCCGAAGGGAGCTTTGTACCGTCGTACTTTTTCCCGACTATCTGATTTATAGCCTTTGCGCTGCGGCGGACAGCCTTCTGAGGCTCCTGCGAGAGCTTTCCCGTACCCTTCTGGCGCTTGAGGCCGCTCCTGGAAACACCCTGAACACCTCTGCCGACGCCGGTCGTATCTGCGGTCACGGCTTCACCGTCCCCGGGCGTTGTCGTCACGGCAGCGGTCGTTGATACGGAGGTGGTCGTTGTCACTTCGGCGGTAGTTGTAGTCGTCTCGGCGGTGGTGGTCACGGTCGTAACCGAGGTGACCGCTTCGGTGATCGCCTCTGTGATGCCGGTCACCGGAGAACCGCAGGAAGACAGCGTTAAGCACAACGCGGCGGCAGCGGCCGTACATTTAAACAATCTTGCTAAAAAGCTTTTATTCATGGTTCATGCTCCTTTCAAAGCAATATGGAACAGAGTTGATTTTTTATATTATAGCACCGTATCCGGGTTTTGTAAAGCGTGCGTTACACAAAATGCGGCATTTTCAGAAGCGTTTTTCAAATAAATCGTTATATTACATATATCGCACAACATTTTGTGCTGTGCATTTGTTTATTTTTGCATTTTGCGGTTACAATCCGACACATCGCTCACGCGTATTCCCTGGCTTCGCTGCTTTATATACATTATAACATACACCCTATACGACGCGGACCGGAAAAAATTTGGAAAAAAGCTTGACAAAGGAATATATTTGTGATAGAATATATTTACCTCAGAAAAAGGGGCTTATTTTTTTTGTGTGTATCACCGGAAGCTGAACACACTGAGCCCTTGCGCGGTCAGAACGGAACGCGCTGTTGAGGGAGGCTTTAAACGGTAATAAAATAGGAGGTGCCAAAATGGCCGGAACGAGAAACAAGATCACGCTCGCGTGCACAGAATGCAAACAGCGTAATTACAACACCAAGAAAAACAAGAAGAACGATCCCGACAGAATCGAAATGAACAAGTACTGCAGATTCTGCCGCAAGCACACGCTCCATAAGGAGACCAAGTAAGGAGGATTCATGGCAAAGGAAAAAACGACGGCGGTCGCAAAAGCGGCTGCGGCTGCGGCTGCTCCGAAGCAGAAGCGCTCTATCGTCAAGTATTTCAAAGATGCAAGATCCGAATTCAAGAAGGTAGTGTGGCCGTCAAGAAAGCAAGTCGTCAACAATACGATTGTTGTCATTGTAGCATTGGTGGTATCGGGTATTGCAATATGGGCTCTCGACACGGGCTTCGGCTCGCTGCTCATGCTCATGCTCGGAAGATTCGGAAACTGAGAACGCGGACACACCGCGCAATTGCTTAAATTCAACATTATAGGAGCGTAACCATGTCAGAAGCAAAATGGTATATCCTGCATACCTACTCGGGCTACGAGAACAAGGTTGCAAACGACATCAAAACACTCGCGGAGAACAGAAACCTTCAGGAGCTGATAGAAGACGTAATGGTGCCGATAGGCCCCGCTACCGACGACTACGGCAAGCCGCTTCTCGATAAGGACGGCAACCAGAAGGAAGAAAAGCTCTTCCCGTGCTATGTGTATGTCAAAATGGTGATGACCGACGAAACATGGTATATCTGCCGCAACACAAGAGGCGTTACGGGTTTTGTAGGCCCCGGATCCAAACCTATCCCGCTTACCAATGAGGAAGTCGAAAACTTAGGCGTGACAAAGAAAGCTTCCGCACCGTCTGTCAAGACCGGTGATATTGTCAGGATCGTTTCCGGCGTAAGCAACCTCATCGGGTTTGAAGGTACGGTCCAGTCCGTCGATGAGGAAGAGGGTAAGGTCACCATAGCGCTCATGATGCTCGGAAGAGCAACAAGCACGACCCTTGAGCTTTCCGCGGTAGAGAAGGTCAACAGTTGAATTATTCCGTGTAAACAAGTTCTTTAATTTTTTTTTGGAGGTAAAACAAAATGGCTCAGAAAGTAGTCGGATTTATCAAATTACAGATCCCCGCAGGAAAAGCAACTCCTGCACCGCCGGTAGGCCCTGCACTCGGTCAGCACGGCGTTAATATTATGGCATTCACAAAGGAATTCAACGAGCGTACCAAGAACAGCGCGGGTCTTATTATCCCTGTTGTTATCACGGTTTACGCTGACAGAAGCTTCAGCTTTGTGACCAAGACTCCTCCCGCAGCAGTCCTCATCAAGAAGGCTTGCGGTATCGAGACGGCTTCGGGTACACCGAACAAGAACAAGGTCGCAAAGATCACCAAGGCTCAGGTCAAGGAAATAGCAGAGACAAAGATGCCCGACCTCAACGCGGGTTCCGTTGAAGCAGCTATGTCCATGATCGCGGGTACAGCTCGCTCTATGGGTATCGTAGTGGTCGATTGATAGGAGTTTTAGGCAAACAAAGTATAAGTGGGAGGTCACAGACCGTTTGACCACAAGGAGGATTTTAATATGAAGCATGGAAAAAATTATAGAGAAAGCGCTAAGCTTGTAGACTCTGCAAAGCTCTATGAGGTCGGAGAAGCTTGCGATCTCGTATGCAAGACAGCCAAGGCTAAGTTCGACGAGACAGTTGAGCTCCACATCAGACTCGGTGTTGACTCCCGTCACGCAGACCAGCAGGTAAGAGGCGCTGTTGTTCTTCCGAACGGAACAGGTAAGACAGTAAGAACTCTCGTATTCACAAAGGGCGAGAAAATAAAGGAAGCAGAAGAAGCCGGCGCAGATTTCATCGCTGACGACGACACTGTAAAGAAGATCCAGGACGGTTGGATGGACTTCGACGTAGTTATCGCGTCCCCCGACATGATGGGCGTTGTAGGTCGTCTCGGTAAGGTGCTCGGTCCGAGAGGACTCATGCCGAACCCCAAGGCGGGTACAGTTACCCCCGAGATCGGCAAGGCTATCACAGACGCTAAAGCAGGTAAGATCGAGTACAGACTCGACAAGACCAACATCATCCACTGCCCGATCGGAAAGGCTTCCTTCGGTCAGGATAAGCTCTCCGAGAACCTCGAGGCTCTCATGGGCGCTGTTATCAAGGCTAAGCCTGCTGCTGCAAAGGGTCAGTACGTAAAGAGCTGTGTTATCACATCTACAATGGGCCCCGGCATAAAGATCAACACCGCAAAGTACGGTGCATAAGCGTAAGCAATGTAAGAAATGTATATCCCCGTTTCGACGATCGGAACGGGGATAGTTTTTTTCGGAATGGGAAACATAGCGATTGACAAAACGATAAATATGTGATATAGTAAATGTGTATGATTTCTGTACGAAAGGAAAATAATACAGTAATGAAAAAAGCACTTGCGGTGTTTGCCGCATTATTAATGGTATTCTGCACAGCGGGCTGCGACAGCGGAAACAAGCCGGCTCAGACGGAAGCCGTAACTACCACGGCCGACCCGGACAGCGTTGAGGTGCCGGACTTTTCCGGTCTTACCCGCATCCAGATCGAAATGAAGTACCCCAAGCTCAACATCGTCTTCGACGAGAAGTATGACGATACCGCGGAAGAGGACGAGGTCATCTCTCAGTCCCCCTCCCCCGGCACAAAGATCAAAAAATCGGACGAGATAATGGTCGAGATAAGCCTCGGCGGTAAGCTCGTCGAGGTGGACGACTACACCGGAAGAAGCTATGAGGATGCAAAGACTCTTATCGAGAAGCAGGGTCTCGTATGCGACATGGTGTACGACGACAGTGAGACCGTCGCCCGCAACTGCATCATAAGCACTCTGCCCTCCGCAAGGACTATGGTCGAGAAGGGCTCGACGGTGATATGCTATGTAAGCCTCGGCTCCGCAAATCAGGAGATACACATGCCCGACTTCACCGGCATGACCATTGAGGACGCTACAAAAGTCGCCACCGACAACAACATCATGTTCTCGATCACCTACGACGACACCTCCGAACGCGAACCCGGAACCGTAATAAAGCAGGGAATCGAACCGGATACCGTCATCGAGCCGAACACACGCGTCGAGATCACCATTGCAGGCGAGAATGCGTCCGCATCAAAAACGTCAAATATTACCGTCACCATGAACAATAACATTGAGGGCGAGTTTGAGCTGAAATACTACATCGACGGTACTCTCCAGCCCGAAAAGACCGAGATCAAGGAACTCAGTCTCACCCGCAAGATCGAATGGGAAGTAAGCGGAACCGATATCCACACCTACTCCGTCGTGGTAACGAGCCTTACCACCGGAAAGTCAGACAAGCTTTACGTTATGGAGGTGGATTTCAACCAGAATCCGCCGACAAGAGAACAGATCATGTTCAACGGAAACGTGTTCAAGGAGCTGCTGAAATAAGCGACCTTAAAAACGCCAAAAAAAAGCCCGTAACGACAATAACGCCGTTACGGGCTTTTTCGTTGTTCTTACAGGTTCACGCAATAGCGCCGGGAGCGGAATACTTACCATATATCCGCGAGATCTCCTCGCCTGAGAGCCGGTTTCTGTCCGTAAGCTCATCGGTGAACAGCTCAAGCAGCTCTCTGTGCTCACGGAGCAGCTTCACCGCCCGGTCGAGCCGCTCCGCAAGGATACGGTTCACGCACCTTCGTACGCTTTCGGCGATCCGACCGGTCATTTTATCGGGGGCTATCTTCTCAGAACAGTTTTTCCGGCTTCACCTCCTTTCTCCGGGCGTTTCTGTCAGCGCCTGCCCAACACCTCCTTCACACAGTCCGCATAAATTCGCAGAGTACCGGCAATAGCGATACAATGCATTATTGATGTTCTTGTCCGGAAATCGACCAGCCGTACCACAAGAGAGAGGATATAAAGTCCCGCCGCGACAATTATTGCCTTTTCCGGAAAGGGCATCACTTCTCACCCTTCCCGAGTATGCTGTCCGCAATGCCGTATTCTATCGCCTCCGGCGCGGATAACCAGCTGTCGCGGTCACAGTCGGAGGTGACTTTTCTTATCGGCTGTCCTGTCCTTTCCGAGAGCATGGTCATGAGCACCTTCTTGGTGTGTGCAAGGTGGTTCGCGGCGCGCTCCATATCAGATGCCTGACCCGAGAAGCCGCCGAGCGGCTGGTGTATCATGACTTCGGAGTACGGGGTGACGCGGCGCTTGCCCTTCGTCCCGCAGACAAGTATCATCGCGCCCATAGAGGCGGCTGTGCCGGTGCAGACGGTAGATACGTCGCTGCGGCAGCGCTCCATTGCGTCGATTATCGCGAGCCCCGCCGATACGGAACCGCCGGGGCTGTTGATGTAAAGCGTTATATCCGCGTTCGACTGCTTGTCGAGGTATTCGAGCTGGGCGATGATCTCGGTGGCTGTCTCGTCGTTTATCTCCCTGGAGAGCCAGATCTTTCTGTCGTTTCCGAACGCCTCGGAAATAATGTCATAAGTGTGTGTTCCGTGCTTGTCAACAGTAGTTACGTTAGGTATCATATTATCACGTTCCTTTCATATTGATAATTCTGCCGCGCCCCGGTCTGTATCGGGGC
>JAFZOA010000686.1 GCA_017550775.1 Ruminiclostridium sp.
AGACGGTCGCAAAGGTCGGAGGTGATACGGTTCAGCGCCTTGCGGTACATATTTGTGTTCTCCGGCATCGCAGTAAGCGTCCCGAGGGCGACGTAATGCGATTTGAGCACGCTTCTCGCTATGTCGGAGAACCAGTCTGCGACACGTTTTGCGTCTTCGGAGTTCCGGCTCGCGAAGATAACGGTCGCCGCGGTTATGGAGGGGCTGTATCGGGCGAAGGTCTCACGCGGGACGAGCTGCTTTGCCCAGTCGATCGTCTCACGCGCGAGAACGGCGACAGACACGGTGGAGCCGTCCTCGGCGATATAGCCGTCCGCAGTGAGAGAGAAGTATTTGCGCCTGACGTGTTCGTCGCTCCCGGAAAGCGGCTCGTCTGTACCGGAGCAGTACAGCCCCCATGACGCGGGGTACAGCATAGCCATTATGTCGTTCGTGTTGCGCACGTTGTGTATGTTCTTGTAACCGGTCGGAGCATCACCGGCGGCGGTCGCCTCAAATGTGTAGACGTACAGGTCGTCGGCGGTCATTCTGAGTTCGGAAAGCTGTTCGTTTATGTATCTACCGGCAAGGTCGGATATCCCGCCGCCTCTGCTGTAGCCTGTTATCCAGATCTTTGCACCGGTTATGCCGTGAGTCCGCTCGTACGAGACTATCCGCATCACGAGCTTCTTTGCCGCGGCCGAAAGTCCGCTCGCGCTTCCGGAATACCCGACGTCAAGGGAGTTCGCCCATTCCGCGCCGTAGTACCCGCCGCGCACCGCTGCTGCCACGATCTCGCCGTATTCGGTGGATTTGTGCGCAATGACCGAGCCGACGGTGTCCGGAGTGGGGCTAATGTCCATGTCCTCGGCGGAGATATCGGTGAAGCCCGCCGCCGTCAGAAGCTCGTCGGTGTATTTGTGATTGTTCGTCTCGTTGACGGCTCCGAATGCCGTGAGTGCAAGCTGGAGCGAGGCGGTGCGCAGGTGGGGGTCGGAGTCAGAGCCGGGGTGAGAGAAGTAGTCGTCGGTGTAGAAGAATGTGCCGTCGGCAGCAGTGAGACTGCGTGACAAAAGGCTCCGGTATGTCCCGGAGATAAGCTCCGCACAAGCCGGTACAGCGCAGACGATAAGCATAACAGCGGATATAACCGCCGCGGTAAGTCTCTTTATCCGGCCCATTCCGTCACCCCCGTTCCCGACACAATTGTATCATAAAGGGTATATCGGTGTCAAGCGTGCACTGCCAAGCACAACACACCGGCTCAGGAAACCGCTGATTTGATCTTGCGCGTCGCTTGCATTGCATCTTTAGCCGTCATCTTACACAAATTCCCCTTGACTTGCTTAGAATGACCGGGCTGCGTTCCCGGAATAAAAAATTGACACGGCGTTAAAGATGTGATATAATAATATGGAATATGATTTGTTGAAATTATTATCGGTTATTTACATACAAACTCTGTCGGAGGAAAACAATGTATCAGGTCATTCTGACAATACAATACATCTGCATCATCGGCCTTTTCATTGAAGGCTGGGTCGTTTTCACCAAATGGAGCGGCAAGCTCCACAGCTACCTGTTCTTCAGCTGCATCGCCAACCTTGTGAACTCCATAGGCTACCTTGTCGAGCTCACCGCGAAGAGCGAGGACGTTTACATCGCCGCCATGCAGCTCACATACATAGGACGTGTATGGATACCTTTTGCGCTCTTCCTGTTCATAATGGAGCTGTCGAAGATAAAGGTACCGTACCCGGTCAAGTCGGGACTTGCGATGATACACGTCGTCACGTTCGTTATGATGCTGACTCTGCGAAGCCACGATCTCTACTACAAGGATATAAGCTTTGTCGTCAAGGACGGGATACCCACACTTGAACATTCAAACGGTATATGGCACAACATCTATGACGTGGTGCTTATACTTTACATTATAGTCGGCATGACAATGCTGTTCGTGACCTTCTTCAAAACGCGGAATCCTACCGAAAAAAAGCGAGTTCTGACGGTCATAATAGCCATGCTCGCCGAAAGTCTGTTCCTTTTGATACACATATTCAAGCTTTGGAACATCTCGGACTATTTCGACGTGACCTCGTTCGGCTACATAATAGGCACTCTGTTCATGCTGATCGCGATATTCCGCTACAAACTTCTTGAGACCGAGCAGCTCGCAAAGGAATACATCGTCGAGCGGCTCTCGGAGGGCATCGTAGCGGCTGACGAATACGGAAATGTCGCGTACTACAACAAGCCGGCGAAGGATCTGTTCCCGGAGCTTTCCGAAAGCTCCCCCGCCGTGCTGAAAACGCTCGACAAGGCGATCGGAGAGAATGTCCCGATAGAGCTCAACGAACACATATATACACCCAAGACTGAGGATCTTCGCATAGACGAGGGAGTTTCTGCAAAGCTTTACGTCATTCAGGATCACACCGAGTTCTATCAGCACGCGAAAGAGCTCGAAGAGATGACCGAGCGCGCCAATTCCGCCAACAAAGCCAAATCCACATTCCTGTCGAGTATGTCCCACGAGATACGCACACCTATCAACGCGGTGCTCGGCATGGACGAAATGATAATCCGCGAAAGCACGGAAAGCGACATTATAGGCTATGCCGAGGATATACGAACTGCGGGTAAAACCCTGCTTTCGCTGATAAACGAGATACTTGATCTGTCAAAGATCGAAGAGGGGAAAATGGAGATAGTCCCCGCAAAGTATGAGCTGCGCTTCCTCATCAACGACCTTGTGAGCATGATAAACGACCGTGCCAGAAACAAGGGGCTTACGTTCGGGATAAACGTTGACGGAAACATACCCCACCTGCTCTGCGGCGATGAGATCAGGATTAAGCAGTGCGCGCTCAACATACTCACCAATGCGGTGAAATATACCGAAAAGGGCTCTGTCACATTCTCGGTCAGCTTCGAGGAACGGGACAGCGGGCATATCATGCTGAGATTCTGCGTCAAAGATACAGGCATCGGTATGAAGCAGGACGATATGGAAAAGCTGTTCTCGCCGTTTGCGCGCATTGAGGAGGAACGAAACCACAGCATCGAGGGCACCGGACTCGGCATGAGCATCACAAAGCAGCTTCTCGGGCTCATGGGAAGCAGTCTTGAAGTCAAAAGCGTGTACGGCGAAGGCTCGGAGTTCTCGTTCGCGCTGCTCCAGGAGGTCTGTGACCGTACACCGATAGGCGAGTACTCTCTGACCGATCTCTCCGGAAACAGGCACGCTTCATACCGTGAGTCCTTCCACGCCCCGGACGCTGTTATACTTGTCGTTGACGACACGCCTATCAATCTGTCGGTGATCAAAGGTCTGCTTAAAAAGACGCAGATCACCATACACACAGCCGACTGCGGACGTGACGCGATAAAGCTCGCCTCGGAGCGGAAATACGATATCATATTCATAGATCACATGATGCCGGAAATGGACGGTATAGAAACTCTCGGCGAGATCAGGAAGCAGCCTGTGAACTCGGACACAGTCTGTGTAGCTCTTACTGCAAACGCCATATCCGGCGCCCGGGAGATGTACCTTAAAGCAGGCTTTTCGGATTATCTCTCCAAGCCGGTCGACAGCTCTCTGCTGGAGGATATGATAGTAAGATACCTTCCGGAAGATAAGGTGATTCAGGGCGAAGGCATAGTTTTCGACACCGACCCGGAGATCAACTCAAAGCTCTCCGTGCTTGACGGCATCACCGAGCTGAATATCAGTACCGGTATGGATCACTGCGGCGGCGCAGAACTCTACCTTGAGACCGTATCGTTCTTCGCAAGCTCCGTCGATGAGACAGCCGCCGAGATCGAGAAATACTGGAACGACAGAAACATAGAAGATACAACCATAAAGGTACACGCCCTCAAAAGCACATCCCGCA
The DNA here is from genome assembly GCA_017550775.1 of Ruminiclostridium sp. Next base: position 3,882 of record JAFZOA010000686.1, read on the forward strand.
TGATAGGTGCACTTAGTCTCAGCGAGCTCGCCGCAAAGCTTGAAGCCGCCGGAAAGAACGGCGATACAGCCGCGCTCAGCGCTCACATAGACGGGCTCCTGAGCAGATACAGGGCTCTCGGTGCCGCTCTCGCAGACTTCGCCGAGCCGGACGGCTTCGAGATCTTGTGACCCACTGTTGGGGCTCTGCCCCAA
>JAFZOA010000687.1 GCA_017550775.1 Ruminiclostridium sp.
ACTGACCGGTGCCGTAACGGTTGTCGAAAAGGTGCTTGCAGTCCGCGTCGTTCACCAGCATCATCGGGAATTTAAGCTCTCCCGCCTTGTTCATTGATATGAGGCGGATTATGCCGGTGGTGGTCTCCTCACAGCCGCCGATAACTCCCGGTATCAGGTCGGGGCGCTTGCTGTGTATGTAGTGTACGAGGTCGCCGCCGTCGTCGATAATGATGTTGGGGCCGGCTTCTATGACCTTAGAGATATGGTGCTCGTATTCCTCGGCTGTGCAGTCATGCCACGCGAACACGTTGAGACCCTCATGCACGAGCGCAGCCGCCACGTCGTCCTGTGTGGAGAGCGGATTGCTTCCCGTGATGTACATTTCCGCTCCGCCCGCCGCGAGAGTCTTGCACAGGTACGCGGTCTTGGCTTCGAGGTGTACCGACAGCGCTATTTTCAGTCCTGCGAAGGGCTTTGTCTGTTCAAACTCGGCCTTGTAGCTGCGGAGCAGGGGCATATTGCGTTCTACACAGTCTATCTTTCTCTTGCCGTCTTCCCAGAGGCTTTCGTTACGAATTTCACTTGCCATTGTTATCATGTCCTTTCGGTTGATTTGCTTGTGTTATTATAGCATATTTTTCCCGCATCGTCAAGCGTTTAAGACAACGTCCGCTTCATGTTCTCCGGGCGGCTCGAATATTGCGGCGAATTTGGCTTTCAGCCCGTCGTCAACGTAATATGCGCTTGTCCGTCCCTCGGAAATGTAGTCATTGCGCTGCTTTATTCTCCGTTCCCATTCCTCGTCGGAGATACTGAGGTAATGCAGCTCGCAGGCTATACCGCGCTCAGTATAGAACCTCCGGGCATAGTCGCGCTCCTTACGCGTCCAGAAGCCCCAGTCAAGTATCACGTTCGTACCTGTTCCGACGATCTCGACGGACTTGCCGTAAAGGTAGTTCTTAAGCCTTTCGACATACTCGTCGTGTTTTTCGCCCGCATCGTTTCCGAACAGCGCAAGAGTTATCTCGTCAACGGAAAGGATAACAGCTCTGTACTCTTCGCGAAGCTTTCGGGCATAGGTCGATTTTCCGCTGCATATCCTTCCGCAGGTCATTATTTCTTTTCCTTTTTCCGTCATCTCACCACTTCCTGTTCTCATGCGGACAATGCATTCTCTTTTTCAGCGCTCTGAACTCTACATAGCACCCGCACTTCATGCACGTCCCGCTGTTCAGCTCGTCACATTCCCTGCATACGGCGAGACGACGTTCGTACTCAGCATTATCGGTCTTGTCCTCCGGCGGCATCGCGGCCTTGAGCTCTTCAAGCGAGCGCAGCAGCCCGGTCTCTCCGAGCTGCTCGAGCAGGCACCGTTTGCAGATATGCGGCCGGTCAGGCATTTACTTCTACCGCGACAACAGAGCAGGGCGGGAGAGTAACTATCAGATCGCCGCCCTCCGTTTTCACCTCATACGGCTTGACCGTCACATTGTCCGGGTGATCGAAGTCATTGAGGTCGTGCGCGTCGCCGGTCAGTATCCGCGCAGATGTGCTTTTGATCTCGGTGTCTATGATGCCGCACTTTATCTCGTAGCTCTCGGTAAGCGAGCAGTTCGACAGCGTGATATGTAAAGCTCCGCTTTCGGACATGGATACGCTCTGTGATATCACATTCAGGTTCTCGCCCTCTATCTTCTCATTGGCGCAGTGACTGTATATGAGGGTCCCGTCCTGATGCTCCTTGTAAAGGTCGAATACATGGTATGTAGGCGTAGTTATCATCTTTTCGCCTTCGGTGAGTATCACAGCCTGCAATACGTTCACCGCCTGCGCGATATTCGCCATGATAACGCGGTCGGAGTGCTTGTTGAATATGTCGAGAGATATCGCAGCCACCATTGCGTCGCGCATGGTGTTCTGCTGGTACAGGAATCCCGGATTGGTGCCGTCCTCAACATCGTACCAAGTACCCCATTCGTCAACTATCAGACCCACGTTGTTATCGGGGTCATAGCGATCCATTATCTCCTTGTGATGCTTTATTATCGGATCTACGCAAGCCGCGACAGCAAGAAGCTCATAGTATCTCTTGTCGTCGAACTCGGCGGCTTTGCCCTTGTTGTTCCAGTCCTTTATGCTGTAGAAGTGAAGCGACAGTCCCTTTGCCATCCAGCCGTACTCGTTCTTCAGCTTCCTCATCATAACGTCAGTCCAGTTGTAGTCTCCGCCGCTTGGTCCGCAGGCTATCCTGAACAGCTCATTGCCGGAGTAGTTCTTGCAGAAGCTCTGATATCGCCTGTAAACGCCGGCATACACCTCAGGCTCCATGTTTCCGCCGCAGCCCCAGTTCTCATTCCCGATACCGAGGTACTTTACCTTCCACGGCTTCTCATGTCCGTTTCTTGCACGCAGCTCCGCCATAGGGGATATACCGTCAAAGGTCATGTACTCCACCCATTCGGAAAGCTCCTGTACCGTTCCACTCCCGACATTGCCCGCGATGTACGGTTCGCAGCCGATAAGCTCGCAAAGGCGCATGAATTCATGTGTACCGAAGCTGTTGTCCTCGGTAACGCCGCCCCAGTTGGTATTCACCATTTTCTTGCGTGCGGACTTCTCGCCGATACCGTCCTTCCAGTGGTACTCATCCGCAAAGCAGCCGCCCGGCCAGCGCAGAACAGGTACCTTGATCTCCTTTAACGCAGCCACAACATCCTTGCGCATCCCCTTGACATTGGGGATATCGGATTTCTCCCCGACATAGAGTCCCTCATAGATACAGCGTCCGAGATGCTCGGAAAAATGCCCGTAGATCTCCGGATTGATCGTCCCGCAGGTCAGATTCTCATTGATCGTAAGCTTGGCCATATTTTTCCCCCTTCTGTGCGGTTGGCGTTACCATGAACTCATCATATCATTAATCGATTAACAAAAGCAAGCGGAAAAATCGCGTTTTTCGTGATTTTTCCAAAGGGGAAAAGGCGGAAGATGAAGTGTACGCTTATCAGTGAAACGTCATACTCAGTTATCGTTCACGTCGAAATAAACCGTGTAAGCTTCGTCCTCAACCTCATAGAGCGGGATCAGACTGATATTCCGTTTCTGCCCGGTCGTCTCGAAGTGATCCTGCTCCCACGGAAAGGTGCTGTAGGTGTGGGTCATTCGATTCTTCAGGATCTTTTTTGCCTTCTTGCCGGTTAACGTCACCGCTTCCTCCGTGAGACCCGCTAATACGATGGGGCCGGACAGGATCGCCGCCTTCTCCGGTTCATCCGGCAGTGTCTCAAAGACAGGTTCCGAAGAGAAGCGGATCGTCAGCGCTTTCCCGCAGTCAGCGGAAGGGACCGTCAGATAACCGTCCGCGATCATCTTCTTCACAGTACTCTCGGAAAGAGCTTTTCCGTCGGCATAAAGCTGCGGTACCCCTTCGCACCAGGACGGCACACGAAGCATGAGCTTCCATCCGGCCTCGCCGACAACTTTCACATCAAGATCGATGACCCAGCGCGAAAGCGCGCCGCCGCCGCGCTCATCAAAGAAGGCCTGGTTACTGTAATTCTTCATTCCGGACTTCTGGGTAAGGCGTACCATGACGCCGTCCATCGAAAAGACGGCTTCGGAGGGGATATACTGCCCGACACGGATCTCATGCCGTTCCTCATCCATACGGTAGATCAGGGAAGGATACAGTGTCTGTGCCTGTACCATGGTTCCCAGGCAGCACCAGAAATCGTGTGTTTTGGAAGCCCACTTCTTGCGGCTTCCGGGCATCATCGGAAGGAAATAGGTCGGCATCCCGCTCATGCGGCTCTGCTGCGCAAGGAATCCGTTGTATAACGCCCGTTCGATGTAATCCGCGTAAACCGACTCGCCTGTCCAGTCATAGAGATAAGCGGCGAGGCGCACCATATTGTAGACCGTGCAGAATTCCTGATCGGTCTGTGAAAGAAACTGTGCCTGACGCATGGGCGGGATCCAGAACTCGCCGGAGTTGTTGCCGGTCGTCGCATACATCCCGCGCTCGGTGACGGCCTTTTTCCAGAAGGCCTCCGTGCGCTTCTTCCATTTCTTATCACCGGTGA
>JAFZOA010000688.1 GCA_017550775.1 Ruminiclostridium sp.
AGAAGCGTGCAGATCGGCTCGCAGAAGATCGTGAACTGCTTGTCCGACCAGTCCACAAGCGTTTTCAGCGTGCTTATCGGCATCGGCTCGGGCGATGCAAGTATCATGCCGAGCGGCTCCGCCCATTTTTCGGCGTAATCGTCCATTGTGTACCGCGCACGCTTGCCGTTAAAGCTGCGGTCAAGTGTCTGCCTAAAAAGCTCGTCGATGCCGTTCGGAACGGGATAATCGATCATATCAAAGTGTCCGTCTCCGATATCGTCAAGGATATTCTCGCACACGCATTAGGCGTAGGTGAACATCATTTGGCTGTGATCGATCAGCTTTTCGATAAACTGCTCTCCGCCCTCCATTCCGGACAGCGCCTCGCCGAGCCTGTTCCCGAAATAGGCTCTGAGGTCGGCTCTGACCGACTCTTCTTCCTTATCGAGATCAATGCAGGGATAGCCGCGGAAGAGATCGGTCGGGATATGAAGATACCGGAAGGCAAATCCATTGAAGAGTATCTGAACGGGTTCATTACTAAGCAGGATAATACCGGTGATTCAGGAACTTTTGCTGATATGGAAAACTTGTTTCGTTCAAAACATACTGATAGTCAGGCTCAGGCCGGCAATTCGACAATATTCCAGATATGAAGCGCCGAGGTGATAACATGGACAAGAAAAAGCCTAAAGATCCTTGCGAGCATTGTCCGTACAGACTCGGATTGGTACAAATGGTCGTATGTCCGTGTCCGTATTGTGCTGCCGGGGCATTGCATTCGTTACGATTACTCTTATGGAAAATTAACAGAATAGGTAATAATAAGTAGGATATATAACAAGAGTGCGCAGCTGTTACGAGCTGCGCACCTGTAAAAATGCAGTAGCTCGAAATTGTTGCCAGACAATTTTATTCACATGCATAGATGATACGACAACCACACGCAAAAGAGCACACGCATCTCTACCATAAGGTAAAATGCGCATAGCTATCCTATCATATAACATGAAAATGTGTGAATAAAAATCTGGCAATATTATTATAGCATATTTATCAATATCGTTCAATTGCCTTTTCGAATATTGTTGATTTTGCACAAACGGCAATGTGAAATTATTACAAATACAGAACTGGGCATGAATTCATATGATTCCTGCCCGGTCTTTCGTAAATAATACAAGTGTATCAAAAAACCGTTTTTATTCGACACAATTTTCGCCAAATTAAATTTTATGCGAAATTTATTAGCATTATTTCTTGACAAATTCTAATAAATATCGTATAATTATTGCAGGTGGTGATAATATGCTCAAAAACGATGTACTTTTACTTGTTTCCCAGATACGGAAGAACAAGAGTGAAAGCAATTATATTGAGATCAAGGCTGCTAAAAATGGCTGTCCGAAGATATTTGATACACTTTCGTCTTTCTCAAATCAGCAAGGCGGAGGAAAGATAGTATTCGGAATAGACGAGAGCAGCAACTATGAGATCTGTGGAGTTTACGATGCTGCCGATCTGCAGAAGAAGATCATGGAACAAAGTCAGCAGATGGAACCCTCGGTGCGGCCGCTGTGTACAGTTGCCGATATCGACGGAAAAACCATAGTCTGCGCAGAGATACAGGAGATCGATAATTATCTGAAGCCTTGTTTCTACAAGGGTGCCGGCAGACTGAAGGGATCATATATCAGAGTCGGTGATGCGGATCGTCAGATGTCGGAATACGAGGTTTACAGCTACGAAGCCTTCAAGAAGAAGATACAGGATGAGCTGCGTCCCGCCGAACGGGCATCTTACGACGATCTGAATACCGTTGCACTGGAAAAATATCTGCTCGACGTGAAGATAAAAAAGAAAAACCTTTCTGCTCTTCCCGATGAGAAGATCTGCAGGTTACAAGGTTTTACAACAGATGGTCAGCCTACCCTCGCCGGGATCATGCTGTTCTCCGATTATCCGCAGGCATTTTATCCGCAGTTGTGTATAACCGCGGTGTCTGTTCCCGGAACGGAAATGAGTATGGTCGGCAGTGTCGGAGAACGCTTCATCGACAACAAACGCATTGACGGAACACTCACTCAGATGCTTGATGAAGCCATACTGTTTGTGCGCAAGAACACAAGACAAAAAACGATCATAGATCCCGATACCGGAAAGCGGAATGACAGATCCGACTACCCTACCGAGGCAGTCAGAGAGCTTATACTGAATGCGCTGGTGCATCGTGATTACAGCATTCACACGGATTCTGCACCGATAACTATAAGGATCTACAGCGACAGACTTGAGATAGAAAATCCCGGCGGATTATACGGACGAATGACTCTCGATCAGCTCGGAAAGGTCTCCGCAGACACACGCAATCCTTTCATAGCTAACGCTCTTGAGCTTATGGGCGTGACCGAAAACAGATACAGCGGTATTCCGACAGTTCTTGCAGCTATGGAAAACTATGGTTTGCCTGCCCCCAAATTCGAAAGCGAACGAGGAGTGTTCCGTGTTACACTCTATAACGGTGATGCTCAGCCCCGAAAAGAAGGATATCTCGATGATAATGAACTGCTTATTCTCGATTTTTGCCGGACTCCCCGCAGCCGAGATGAGCTTGCGGCACTTTTCGATGGAAAAATGACGATAGCTTATGTTATGAGCAAGTATGTTCATAAACTTATCGCCGACGGGAATCTTAAGCTCACAATACCGGACAAACCCAAAAGCAAGATGCAGAAATATGTTTCGGCTTAAAACATCAATGTTCTTTGATTTCGTTGTTGTTATTTTGCAGTTATTGTTGTTAAATTGTCGTTATTTTCATCCGAAAACGCCGAAAAAACCTATAATCCCGCAAGATAAAAAATTCCGACAAATGGCATGGTTAAGCCATTTGTCGAGATACATGATAATTTATGAACAACAAAATCAAATACTCATAACCCGAAGGTCGTAGGTTCAAGTCCTATCCTCAAACTCGGACGGAGTAATGTCATCCCCGAATTTTTCATAGATAAGTTCTCCCATCTTACGACAGTTCTGCGTTTTCTGCTTGTCAAGCTCGGCGCTGAGTTCTTTTTCGAGCTTTGCGAGCTTCGCCTCGGTCTTATCGACCTCGGACATCAGCTCGCGCTGTCTTTTCTGCGCTTTGGCTATGCTCGTGCGCAGAGCTTCGGTCTTCTGTTCTTTTGTCATTGTGTGGTTCCTCCCTCATTATTG
>JAFZOA010000689.1 GCA_017550775.1 Ruminiclostridium sp.
CTGTCTCGCGACTATGTGGAACGACACGGGCGTGCTCGAAAAGCTCGGCTGCGAGGGGACGGATATCCGCCCTGACGCGGCGGTGCTGTGCTACCCTGTCATAAGCGGCATCACCAACCCGCATAAGGGCTCGTTCAATGTCCTGCTCGGAGAAAACGCTTCTCACAGCGAGCTTTCGCGCCTCTCGCTCGAAAACCGCGTGACGCCGAAAACTCCCCCGACCTTCATCTGGTGCACCGCGAACGACGACTGCGTTCCCGCGCACAACAGCCTTGTAATGGCAAAGGCGCTCGTATCCAACAAGGTTCCGGTGGAGCTGTACATGTTCGACGAGGGACCGCACGGACTGTCCACCTGCGACAAGGTGACCGGCTGGAACGACTACTTCTACCGCGACCACTGCAAGTCGTGGATAGACCTCTCGATAAAGTTCCTCGCCAAGTACATGAACGTCTGACGGAGGTGCGGCAATGGTCGAAAGATGCAGCAAATGCGGCTCCGACAGGCTCATCAAGGGCGATCTCGTAAGCACGGGCTGGCTCGTATTTGTCCCGTATGAACAGCCCGACGGCCCCGTAAGACAGTGCTCGTCGGTCACAGCGGTCGCGTGTAAGAACTGCGGCGCAGTGTTCGGTTTTGAGCTCACCGATATGCCGGTAAAGCTCACCGACAGATAAGGCAGCCTCTGAAAACCCGATTCAAAGCGTTTTTAGAGGTACCCCATATTTCAACCAACATGAAAGGAAAAACACCATGGCAAAGAAAGTACCGTTCATAACAAAAGAAAAGGCTGAACAGATCAGGGCCGAGATACCTACCCCGTTCCACATCTACGACGAGAAGGGTATCAGAGCCACAGCACGCGCCCTCAACGAGGCATTCGCGTGGAACAAGGGCTTCAAGGAGTACTTCGCAGTCAAGGCCACTCCAAACCCTTACGTCATGAAGATACTCACCGAGGAAGGCTGCGGCTTCGACTGCGCTTCCCTTACCGAGCTTATGCTCTCCGACAAGGTGGGAGCAAAGGGGCATGACATCATGTTCAGCTCCAACGAGACCCCCGATGCGGACTACAAACTCGCCTATGAGCTCGGCGCGATCATCAACCTCGACGACTTCACACACATCGACATTCTCGACAAGCTTACCGGCATTCCCGAGACTATCTGCTGCCGCTACAACCCCGGCGGAGAGTTCAAGACAAGCGAGACCGGCAACGTCATGGACACCCCCAAGGACGCGAAGTACGGCTTCACCCACGACCAGCTCATCGAGGGGTACAAGATACTGCGCGACAAGGGCGCAAAGGTGTTCGGAATGCACTCCTTCCTCGCGAGCAATACCCTCACAAACGACTACTATCCCGTTCTCGCCGGGATCCTGTTCAGAACGGCGGTCGAGATCAAGGAAAAGACCGGTGTGAAGATCAGCTTTATCGACCTGTCCGGCGGCGTCGGCATAGCGTACAGACCCGAGCAGACCGAGAACGACATCAAGGTCATCGGCGAGGGCGTAAGAAAGGCGTTCGAGGAAATACTCGTTCCCGCAGGAATGGGCGACGTAAATCTCTGCACCGAGCTCGGGCGCTTCATGCTCGCACCCAACGGAATGCTCATAACCACGGCTATCCGCGAAAAGCACATCTACAAGGAGTACATCGGCGTGGACGCGTGCGCGGCGAACCTCATGC
>JAFZOA010000690.1 GCA_017550775.1 Ruminiclostridium sp.
AAGCGAGTATGATGAAGCGAAAAACGCCGTAAAGCAGACCGCAGTCATTGCCGCCTTTTATCGTCACCGATATATCACTGACGGAAATACGATAACCGTCTTTTCCGAGCGTTTCATCGACAGCAAGCACAAAGCCTGCTGCTGAACAGTCACCGGTCTTCCGCATATCCGCGCCGAGATCTTTCGCAGTTCTGATAAGCTCGTTCACGGCGGAAGCTGCTACCTTTCCGTTAACGTCACAGTAAACCGAGGAGAAGTATCCCGCCCACCTGACGCGGTCGATATTTCTGCCACCAGTGAGCCAGCATTCGTGAAGCCTTGCCATACGATCACCCTACTTTCGTTTCAAACGGAGAAAGCGGCAGTCCGTCACTGTCCCAAAGCACGACCTTCGGATCGTTTCTCCATTCACAGCGGACTTTAACGGGCTTTTCACCCGACGAAAATCCGAGCAGCAGTCCGTTTTCCGTCATTTCCGCGGAAGAAGCGGACATCATGCCCTGCTCAAAGCAGATATCAAAACTATCGGCGCCGCCGTCGGAAATGCGGACACGCGCATTATCCGAAAACGCAAGCAGGACCTTACCTGCCCCGTTATCTGAGCCGAGGTATTCCGCGCCTGTGCAGAGCACATCGGGAAGCACGGACTTTTCGCCATATACCGTGCGCATAACGCACCGCGCAAGGCGCTTTCCGACATCGCGCTTGTTCAGCGGGTGAAGGTCGTTCGATTCGCCGACATCAACGGTTACTGCCATATCCGTCGCGGGTATTGAGAGACACTTTAGCTGTGCGAACCGGAGTTCCGCCCACGAGTCAGAGCCGCCCGCGAACGGGTCGTCGAAGTTGCAGAGCTGGGTGGTTATCACGGGGATATCATAGCCGCAGCGTTTGCGGTACATCTTCACAAACTCACCGAAAAGGAACTCATATCTGTCGGTGTGATTGCAGTTCGACTCGCCCTGATACCATAGCATTGCTCGGCACCGCACATTGAACGCGGGAGCCGTGAGCGCGGCGTACATGGAGAGCGGAAGCCCCTGAAAGAACGTTTCGCGTCTGAAGTTGTCGACACGCGCGGCAATGCAGAATTCCCATTCACCGTCAAGGTCAATGATACGGTCTTTAAGCTTAATGCAGTATCTCTTTCCCTTTGTGAAACCGCCGCAGGCGTATCTCGAATCAACACGCAGAAAAAGCGTGTTTCTGCCGTGATTTGCCGCACCGTCGGGAAGCGGGTAGATCCGCGGCGGGTACATATAACCCGTCTCGCCGGCATAAACTCCGTTCAGATACGCGGTGTCCGCGTCGGTTATCGTACCGAGAATGAGAGTCGCGCCGGAAAGATCGGCGTCCGCGGGGATATCGAACGTTTTTCTGAACCAGACACGCCCGCAGAAACCCGCAAGCTCCGGCATATCCTTGAAATCGAACGGTATCGTGCATTTTTCAAAGCTTACGTCGCCGCCGTTCATTATTCTGTCGGAGACGCTGTCGAGACTGTCGATCTCCGCGTTTCGCTGTATGTTGCGCTCTGCGTCGGACTTCTCGGTGTTTTCGATATAACCCTCTTTCGTGCACATGGAAAGAAAATCATCATACCAGCCGAGCTCTTTCAGCATCCTGTACGGCATTCTTGCTTCGACCGGAGCTCCGCCCGCGGACGTATCGAGAAGCCCTACCGGAACGCCGTATTTTTCATAAATGTCGAGCGCGCAGTAAAACCCAGCGGCGCTCATTTCGGGAACATTCTTTTCGTCTGCCGTGCACCATTCGCCGCCGAGAAAATCCTCGTACTCCTCGTCCTTGCCGAAGCAGTTCTTCACCGGAACACGGAAGGCGCGGATATACCCGCACGTCGGGAATTTCTCCGGTCTGAACGGGTCATAGGTGCGGTACATCGGAAGCTCCATATTTGACTGACCGCTGATATGGAACAGCTCACCGAAATAAATATCGTCGAACGTAAGCGTTTCACCGCCGCAGGTGAAGCTGAAACAGTAACTGTCGCAGGACGCCGCGAAAGGCGGGAGACACATCTCCCACCTTCCGTTTTCATCTGTTGTTGATGAAAGATCAGTATTGCCTGTTTTATAATCAATTATACTAACATAAGTGGTATTGTTTTCTTTTAATATTCTTATCTTATCAATAAAACCTTTTATATTAAAATCATCTTCTTTTTTTATTAACACATTATGCTCAGTTAATGTTTCATTGAATGATGAATGTTTATCTTGATTATTTATTGTATTAACTATATATTCTAATTCTTTATATAGTTTATTAATATAAAATTTTTCTTTGTTTGTA
>JAFZOA010000691.1 GCA_017550775.1 Ruminiclostridium sp.
CTGAAGGAGGCGGACTGCTCGGTAGCTATGCAGAGCGGAAGCGAGGCGGCAAGAAATGTGTCCAACCTCGTGCTGCTCGACAGCAACTTTGCGTCCATGCCCAAGGTCGTCGCGGAAGGCCGTCGTTCTATCAACAACGTCGAGCGCTCGGCATCGCTGTTCCTTTCCAAGACCACATACAGCCTGCTGCTCGCGGTACTTCTCGTAATAATACAGATCCCGTTCCTGTTCGAGCCGATACAGATGACGCTCATCAACGCGCTGTGCATCGGCGCACCGAGCTTCCTGCTCGCGCTGCAGCCGAACAAGGAGCTTATACGCGGAAGCTTCATATCAAACGTGCTTCGCCGCGCCATACCGAACGGAGTCTCTGCCGTGCTGTGCCTTTCGGCGGGCATGATATGCGGACGTATCCTCGGTTTCTCGACAGAGGAGCTCGGAACTGTCTCCATGTTCATTCTTGCTTCAGTATCCTTCGCGGTAGTCCTGCTCGCCTGCTATCCGATGAAGCCGTGGAAGATAGGTATGCTTGTCGTGCTTATGGGCGCGTTCACATTCGGAAGCCTTATCTTTGCGGATTTCTTCGGTGTAGACCCGTTCACGCCGGAAATGATACTCACTACCGTTATAATCTCGCTGTCCGGCTTTGTTTTCACGATACTTATGAACCTGATAACAGTAAAAACGATCAACAGCGTTACCAACAGAAAGGCAAACAAAACGTAATGGAAAAGAAGACTGTATATATTTTCTCGGACGGTGCCTGCTCCGGCAACCCCGGTCCCGGCGGCTACGGCGTGAGACTGCGCTACGGGGACAAGGAGACCGAGCTCTCCGGCGGTGAGAAGCAGACAACAAACAACCGTATGGAGCTCATGGGCGCGATAACCGGACTCGAAGCGCTCAAATACCCCTGTCATGTGATACTCCAGACCGACTCGAAATACGTCGTGGACGGCATCACAAAGGGCTGGGCGAAGTCATGGCGGAAGCGCGGCTGGGTCAAGGCCGACAAGAAGCCCGCGCTCAACCCCGATCTGTGGGGGCGGCTGCTCGAACTGACGGAGACCCACGACGTGGAGTTCACCTGGATAAAGGGACACGCCGGACACGCCGAGAACGAGCGCTGTGACAGGCTCGCGGTGGCGCAGCGGGATTTCTACGCCGGAAAATGATTTAAAGTAACACCGACCCGGAAAACGGAATAAACTGTATAGTAATATTCCGTTTGGAGGGTCTGTGATGATACACGATGTATTCACGGGGATACTTCTCCCGTTTATAGGAACGACCGTCGGTGCGGCGTGCGTACTGTTTATGCGGCGCGCTTTCGGAAGGACAGCCGAGCGCGTGCTCATGGGCGCAGCGGCGGGGATAATGGTGGCGGCGGGCGTGTGGAGCCTGCTGCTCCCGGCGATAGCGCAGTCGGAGTACATGGGAACGCTCGCCTTCATACCTGCTGTGACCGGTTTCGGGCTCGGAGTCGGATTCCTCATGCTGCTTGACCGTGTGATACCGGAGCCGGAAGGCGTGCTTAAGCTCGGAAACCGGCGGCTTATGATACTCGCAGTGACGATACACAACATTCCGGAAGGAATGGCTGTCGGAGCGGTCTACGCGGGGCTTATCTACGGAAACGCCGACATTACGGCCGCGGCGGCGCTCGCACTCGCAGCGGGGATAGCGATACAGAACATTCCCGAGGGCGCGATCGTGTCTATGCCGCTCAGAGCCGCGGGGATGAGCAGAATGACCGCGTTCGTGTACGGGACGCTTTCCGGAGCGGTAGAGCCGGTCGCGGCAGTGCTCACCGTCGCGGCGGCGGGGCTGTTGATACCGGCAATGCCGTACCTGCTCAGCTTTGCGGCAGGTGCCATGATGTACGTCGTGGTAGCCGAGCTCGTACCCGGAATGACCGCCGACGGCAAGACCGCCCCGGGAACAGTGTCGTTCTCTGTCGGCTTCCTGCTGATGATGACGCTCGATATCGCTTTCGGTTAAGCGCTTTCGCGCTGTTGGGGCTCTGCCCCAAACCCCGCCGGGGGCTTCTCGCCCCCCGTCCCCTCGCAAGGGGCTCTGCCCCTTGACCCTGTTGGGGCTCTGCCCCAAACCCCGCCGGGGGCTCCTCGCCCCCCGTCCCCTCGGCAGGGC
>JAFZOA010000692.1 GCA_017550775.1 Ruminiclostridium sp.
GCTCGGTTCCTACTACCTGACCATATCCAAGAAGGGCGAGCCCGGCGAGGGCAAGGTGTTCCGTGACGCGAACGAAGCGCTCATGGCGTATCAGGACGGTGTTATCTCCATTCACGCGGCTATCAAGGTAAGAGTGACCAAGGAGGTTGGCGAGGAGAAGATACAGAAGCTTATCGACACCACCGTCGGCAAGATCATCTTCAACGAGCATATCCCCCAGGATCTCGGCTTTGTGGACAGAAGCGACCCCGACAAGGCGCTCGACTTCGAGATCGACTTCAAGGTCGGCAAGAAGCAGCTCGGTCAGATCATAGGAAACTGCATCAAGATACACGGCACCGCTATGACAGCTCAGGTGCTCGACAAGATAAAGGCTCTCGGCTACAAGTACTCCACAAAGGCGGCTATCACAGTCGCGGTGTGCGACGCGACTATCCCGCCTCAGAAGAAGCAGATACTCGAAGAAGCAGACGAGCAGGTAGTTGAGATCAACAAGGAGTTCTCACGAGGCTTCATCTCCAACCAGGAGCGTAAGAACGCTGTTCTCGCAGTCTGGGAGAAGGCGACCACCGACGTTGAGGACGCACTTACCAAGAACCTTGACCAGTACAACCCGATATTCATGATGGCGGACTCCGGCGCCCGCGGAAGCAGCGCTCAGATCAAGCAGCTCGCAGGTATGCGCGGCGTTATCGCGAACACCTCCGGTGAGAAGATCGAGATCCCGATCCTCGCTAACTACCGTGAAGGTCTGAACATCATGGAATACTTCATCTCCTCCCGAGGCGCAAGAAAGGGACTTGCCGATACGGCGCTCCGTACCGCGGACTCCGGTTACCTTACCCGCCGACTTGTCGATGTATCGCAGGAAGTCATCATCAGAATGGAAGACTGCGGCACCGAAGATGGCATCGAGGTATATGAGATCTGCGAGGGCAAGGAGAAGATAGAGTCCCTCCAGGAGAGACTTGTGGGAAGATATCTTGTGGAAGACTTCTGCGACGAAAAGGGCAACGTTCTTGTATCGAAGGATAAGCTCATCAACGACGCGGACGCGAACAAGATCATCAAGACCGGCGCGGAGAAGGTGCGCATCCGTTCGCTTCTGACCTGTGCGGCAAAGCACGGCGTATGCGCGAAGTGCTACGGCTCGTCCCTTGCCAACGGCAATCCTATCGAGATAGGCGAGGCTGTCGGAATCATCGCGGCGCAGTCTATCGGTGAACCGGGTACACAGCTCACCATGAGAACCTTCCATACCGGCGGTATCGCGTCGGCAGAGGACATCACACAGGGTCTTCCGCGTGTAGAGGAGCTTTTCGAGAGCCGCCGTCCGAAGTCCAGCGCTATCATCACGAAGATCGCCGGAAGAGTTACCTTCGAGGATATCAAGAAGACCAACCACGCGATCATTACCGCCGAGGACGGTACTGTGGAGCAGTACCCGATCCCCTACGGCTACAGGATAAAGGTTTCCGAGGGAGACATCGTTTCTGCGGGCGACCCGCTCACAGAAGGCTCGATCAATCCGCATGACATACTGCTCGTAAAGGGCGAACAGGCCGTTCAGAACTACATCATAAGCGAAGTTCAGAAGGTTTACCGCCAGCAGGGTGTTGATATCAACGACAAGCATATCGAGGTCATCGTCCGTCAGATGATGCGCAAGGTACGCATCGACGACCCGGGTGACACCTACCTGCTCCCCGGCGCTACGGTGGATAAAAACGAGCTTGTGCGGATATTCGACGAGCTTGCGGAGAGACGCGCGAACGGTGAGGATATCAAGGATCCCGAGTACTCGCCGATACTGCTTGGTATCACCAAGGCTTCTCTCGCGACCGACAGCTTCATGTCCGCGGCTTCGTTCCAGGAGACCACGAGAGTTCTTACCGACGCAGCTATCCACGGCAAGATCGACCACCTGATCGGTCTGAAGGAGAACGTAATCATCGGTAAGCTTATCCCGGCGGGAAGAGGTATGAAGTCCGACGACGAGCCCGAGGAGGAAGAAGCGGCTCAGACCGAGACAGTTCGCACCGAGACCGACGCGTAAATGAAAAATACGACCGCATGGCATAAACGCTGTGCGGCCGTTTTGTGTGAAATGCACAAAAATCGCCTTGAAAATTCTATTCATCGGGAAAAACCTACAAAAATTTCCGGATGTGAGGGAAA
>JAFZOA010000693.1 GCA_017550775.1 Ruminiclostridium sp.
AGCTGAGTCGTCGCGGCTTCCTCCGGAGCCTTTATCTTCCGGAGAAGCGTTTACGAACACAGATCGACAAACTGGGCGCTGTAGCAAATATCAAGACATTCCTCATGTGTGAAGCCCGCGATATAAGCCGCGCAGTATGTCGCGTAATAGTGAAAATCGATCTGCATTATTCATTCCCCGCCAAAGTTCTTCGTTCGTATACTCTTATCATAACAGCCGAGCAGCCCATTTCCGCCAGCATTACTGCCGCGGTAAGATCGACCGCTATTGATACAATCAGCCTCAATATCGGCTCGCCGGTCTCATAGCCCATAAACATCATAAAGACGTAAACCGCCACAGATGACGCGTGAAAAAACGAGAGCAGGAAGATGACACCGACATAGAACCCGTTCTTATTCTTTCCGAGACCTTCCGCCCGCGCACGGTCTCCTGCAAACAGGTATAATCCCATCAACGCCGCCGTGAACGCGATGACTATAATTGCGGATATCAGGACACCGGTATCGCTCAACTCGTCGTATATGATTATCTCCTGAAACAGTTCCTGAGGCAAACCGACAGTAAAAATTATCATCTTTACCGTGTTCCATATACCGAGAACGATAGTACCTGTTCCGATGATATAAAGCGTGTTGCGATGCTTTCTTATCTTTCTTCGGAGCTCGTCTTCCGTATCCATGACCGACACCTCTTTCATCCGTTTTCCCTATTATAGCATTTCCGCATAAAAAAATCAACCCTTCGCCAGAGCATCCGGCAATACCGTAAGCGGCTCGTAATGCCCCCATATCCGATGCCGGAAATAAAACGATCGCGTCATACCGTTTGTCCCCGGATGCCGCGATCATTTAATTCTTCAGGATAACTCTGTCAAAAGAGGCACCCCTTATTCGTATCAGACCTGTACGTTCTTCCACTTCTGGGTCTTGAAGAAGTTATCTATCGAATCCATTATCTGATCCCTGTTCATTGATTTGAGCAGATATCCCTGGGGTTTAAGCGCCATGACCTTCATAACGCTTTCCCTGTCGGAGTTTCCGGTAAGGAAGATAATGGGGATCCTTGCCGAGTCGGGCTCGCTTCGTATCATCTCCATGACCTGCGTACCCGGCGTGATCGGCATATCATAGTCAAGCAGTATCAGGTCGGGAGTATGGTTCGTGATATAGGTTATCGCCTGCATACCCGACCTCGATATCGTCACGTTGTACTTCACAGAAAGCCATTCCTGCATCATTTTCAGGAACATGAGATCGTCGTCCACAAGAAGGATATGCTTTCCCTTTTTGCGTTCCTCGTTCGCCGCGGAGATCCTTTCAAGCTCGGAGATAAGCTTCTTCATATCGAACGGGCGCTCAAACTCACAGGAGATAAGCGTGGCGGATATGGTCTTCTTTACGACCGCGATCTCTTCGGGATAGCCGATAACGCAGATAAACTTGTCGTCCTCTGTACAGATATCCTTAAGATAGATGAGAACATCCGGCATCTCATACACATAGTTTCCGCCGAAGATAAGGAAGAGGTCCGTATCACCGCGCTCCGCCGATATTTTCTTTATATCCGGTTCAATGATCGCCGATATAAAGCCCGCCTTTTTCAGATTGTTGGCAAGCGCATCGGTCATAAACGCAGCTCCCTTACTGATAATGATTATTTTAGTTGCCATTTTTATTCTCCCTTTTCAAGTATTTGCGTTATCTTCTCATATTCTACTTCCGCAGCCGCTTTTGCAAGCGCGTCACAGCGAGCTTTCTCGGATTCGGGAACGCTGTAATTCTTCAGACCTTCGATAAGCTCTACCGCACTGTCGTAATCCGCGACCGACATGAACTCACCTATTGCGGTATATGCTTCAGAAAGCTCCTCCTGCGACATCGGCGGTTTGTCCGGTTCATCATCCTCCGCCGGTCCGCCGCCCGAAACAGGTCTGAGCTGTTCTCCGAGCTTTCTGCACCGCGCAAGCAGCTCGTCGATACGCTCACCGACCGCTCCGGAATCGCCGTTCTTACCGGCGGTCTCAAGCTCCTGTGCAAGCTCTCCGAGTTCCGAAGCGCCTATTATGCGCGACGTGCTCTTCATAGCGTGTATCTTTATCGCAGTATCGTGAAGATCACCGGAAAGCCACAGCTTCTCCGTTTCGTCCGCCATGTCGCCTATCATGTCCGTGTACGTTTTCAGCGCCATGATATAGCCTTCGACGGAGCCGCAGTTCTTTATTCCCGCCTGTATGTCGATCTCGTCTATATCCGACAGGAAATCGGGAAGCGCCGGCTCATCGTCCTCCTGAATTTCCGACTCATCCGTCTTATGCGGTATGTCGCCGTTCCCGTCAGTCAGGACTTTTTCCGCCGGGAGGTACTTGATAAGCATATCTTCAAGCTTGTCTGGATCTATCGGCTTTGTGAGGTAATCGTCGAATCCCTCGGCAAGGTATTTTTCTCTTGCCCCGGAGATAGCGTTCGCGGTAAGGCAGATAACGGGGGTTCCGAGGTTCGGATCGTCCGTCCGCGCACGCAGCTCATGAAGCGTCTGGATACCGTCCTTCTTCGGCATCATGTGGTCGAGGAAGATAATGTCGTACTTCATGTCGTACGCGAGGGCAAGTCCGTCGTCGCCGCTCGGCGCGGTGTCTATCTTCACGCCCGTCTGCTTGAGAAGGCTCCTGAACACCATAAGGTTCATCGGCGTATCATCGACGACAAGCACCTGTGCTGCAGGGGCTCTGAACTTTTCGGTGTACTTTTTGCGCGCACCGAGGGAGTCCCTGTACGCGGCCTCGTAATCGCCGAGTTCTTCCCAATTTACGACCCTTTGTCTGAGTCTGAAGGAGAACTTTGAGCCGAGCTTATAAATGCTCTCGACCTCAAGCGTTGAGTTCATCATTTCAAGCAGCCGCTTTGTGATGCTCATTCCGAGCCCGGTACCCTCAACGTGACGGTTGCGTTCCTCCTCGATACGGTCGAACTCGGAGAACAGCTTCTTCATGTCCTCACGCTTTATTCCGATACCGGTATCTCTTACCTCTACGTCGAGCATTATGCTTCCGGGATCGTCGGGTATCTTCTCAAAGTTGATGATGAATGTGACGGAGCCCTTTTCGGTGTACTTCACCGCGTTCGTGAGGATATTCGTGATGACCTGCTTTATGCGTACCTCGTCGCCGTGCAGGTACTTCGGGACCTCCTTGCTTATGTTGAGCTCAAGCAGCAGACCCTTGTCGTCCGCCCGGCTCTGGATCATATTGACAAGATCGTTGATTACAGAGGAAAGATCGTAGTCAACGGGGATTATCTCCATTTTGCCCGCTTCTATCTTGGAGAAGTCGAGTATATCGTTGATGATGCCGAGAAGCGTCGTACCCGCGTTCCTTATGCTGTTCGAGTACGCGAGTATGGTGCTGTCCTCACATTCGCGGAGTATCATCTCGTTCATGCCGAGGACGGCGTTGATAGGCGTGCGTATCTCGTGCGACATATTCGACAGGAATGAGGATTTCGCCTCGCTCGCCGCGATAGCCCTCTCGGACATATCGAGAAGCTTGTCGCGCTCCGTCTTTTCATTGTTTATATCCTCGGTGAGCCACATCGCACGGATAAGCTTTCCGCTTTCGTCGCGCTTGGAAGCCACGAACCTTCCGCGCCTCCAGAGCTTATCCCGGTTCATGTACTCGGTAGTGATCGTATCTATCCTGCGCATACGTTTTTCGAGGGTCGAGAAGTCGATGAACTTCTCAAGCTCTTCCAGGCAGGACGGATCTACGACGCTCTCCATTACCTTGCTTATCGTTTCCTGCGCCCGCGGGTGTATCTCGCCGCCGGCATCGTTGACATACTTCTTATCCGACTTTATCTCGATGAAGGTATCGGTGGGAAGATCGAGCTCATGCACGGTCATATAGATGTTCGCTATGGACGACACGCGCATATTGAGTCTTTCCGCCGCCTCGGTGAGCTTATCACGCTTTCTCTTCTCCTCGTCGATGGTCTCAACGAGCCACAGAACATGAGCGACGGTGCCGTCTTCGTTTCGCTTCGACACCACAAGTCTTGCGCGGCACCAGCCGTTATTGGTGCTCAGGAACTCCTCGGTGATAGAATCGGTACCCTTCATTCTCTCGTTGACGGTATTGAAGTTTATGAACTCGACCATGGAGCGCCTTGACTTCTCATGCACGAATTTATCCATGAGTACGGTCACTTTTTGCAGCGCGTTGTCAACGCTTCCGTCAACAAGGTTGGAAAGGTCGTGCGGGTCCGTCCTTATTGTTCGCATTCTGTTGTTTTCGATGTCAAAATCGACCATTCGGAAGAAGATGCCCGCTACCGACGAGATCTGTTCGTTCATGATCTTAAGGACCTCGAACGTCATATCACGCTCGGTCTTTTCGGTGTCGATATCCTCGATGAGGTACATGGCGCGCGCGACTTCACCGCTCGGAGTCCTGTCGGAAACGATATAACGCGATCTGCGCCACTTCTTTTCCACGCTTAGCCACTCCATTGTGATCGTGTTGCGGTTTCTGAGACGCATATTAAGCTTGCTGAAATCCACGAAATCCAGCACGGATTCTCTTGACGACTCATCGGAAAATCTGGTCATGATCGCACGGATCGTTTCCTGACAGTGATTTCTCGTCTCGCCTATAAGCTCGGACGCTTCTTCCTTGTTGTTTATGACCTCGCTGAACGTGTCGGTAAGGAAGTTTATCTCGTGCATCGAGATATAGATATCCGCGGTCGCGGAAAGCTGTTTTCCGAGTCTTTCCACCATGAGCTGTCTCTTGTTCGAGATTATCATTATAAGCACAATAACGAACACGATAACAATCACCACCGCAACGGTGATGACAAGCATAAGCTGAAGCGGCTCAAATACGGATGTCGCGTCCTTTATGGACAGACAGAGGAAGTCATTCTTGAGCTCCGTCGAATAAACGATGTAATGGGTATTATTGTAGAAGAGCTCGCAATAGCCTTCGCTCCCGCTTTCCGACAGGTTAAGCTCCTTGAATATCTCCGCTCCTATCGAACCGGATTCCGTTCTGTAGTTCTTTCCGATCTGCTCCTTGTCGGAATGAGCGACAACATAGCCGGTATGATCTATTATGAGCTGGACATCAGACCTTCCGAGCTCGACGGACTCCTCGGTTATCCTCTGGATAACGTCAAGGGCTATATCCATGGAAATAACGCTTTTGCCGTCATCCAGAAGCTTTGATATCGCCATGAGCACAGTGCCTGTCTGTGCATCGAGATACGGCTCGACCATAGCGACCTCGCCGTTTTTCTCCCTTGCCTTTATGTACCACGGGCGTTCTGTGGCAACAAAGCCCTCCGGCGGCTCCCACAGAAGTCCGTCAAGAAATTCGTCGTTTATGTAGCCATACAGACCCGACGTATTCTCGAAGACCGTGCTTTTGATAGCGACCGTCTGTTCTACGAGATAGTCGAGTATTTCCTGATTGGACTTACCGTCTCCCATCATACTATCTATAGTATAAGCGGTAAGCTTGATAGCGTCGGTACTGGTAGAAAGGTACTCGTCAAATCTCTCCGCGGTTTCCTTTGACGATGTCTCACCGCTCTTGATTATGATCTCGCGGTTTGCGCTGTAAAGCATACTGTAGAACGTGATAATGATGCCGACCATGAAAAGCATTACCAGGACAGCGATGACGATGTTCTTAAGAACAGCGGAGTTTCCTTTTCGTTTGCCCATTTTTTCTTCCTTTCATACGCATTATTCCGCGTCTTCGATCTTTTCCTCGGGCAGATAGTCAAGAAGCAGGCTTTCGAGCTTCTCAGAATCTATCGGTTTGGTCAGATAGTCGTCAAAACCTTCCGCGAGGTACTGTTCTCTCGCGCCGGATATCGCGTTTGCGGTAAGACATATCGTCGGTGTGTGGATGTTGGGATCTTTTGGCCGCGACCGAAGCTCATGCAGCGTTTCAATGCCGTCCTTCTCGGGCATCATGTGGTCGAGGAAGATGATATCATACTTTTTATCATAGGACATTTTAAGCCCTTCGTCACCGCTGTTCGCGGTATCTATCTTAATTCCCGTCTGTTTGAGCAGACTCCTGAACACAACAAGATTCATCGGCGTATCGTCCACGACGAGCACCTCCGCGCCCGGAGCCCGGAACTTCTCACGGTACTTTTTGCGCATACCGAGAGAAGCTCTGTATGCCGCTTCATAATCGCCGAGCTCATCCCACTTGAGAACGGTCTGTCTGAGCTCGAAGGAGAACTTTGAGCCCATGCCGTAGATGCTCTCGACAACGAGCGAGGAATCCATCATTTCAAGCAGACGCTTTGTAATGCTCATTCCAAGACCCGTGCCCTCGACCTTGCGGTTGCGTTCTTCCTCTATGCGGTCGAATTCCGAGAAGAGCTTGTTCATATCCTGCTTCTTGATGCCGATGCCGGTATCTACGACCGAGATATCGAGGATGACCTCCTGCGGCTCGTCCGGGATCCTTCTGTAGTCTATGCAGAACTTGACAAATCCCTTTTCGGTGTACTTCACGGCGTTGGTGAGTATGTTCGTTATGATCTGCTTTATTCTCACCTCGTCGCCGTGCAGCAGATTGGGGATATGCCTGTTTATGTCGAGCTCAAGCCGGAGCCCCTTGTCGTCCGCCTTGGACTGTATCATGTTCACGAGGTCATTTATCACGGAGGACAGGTCATAGTCAACGGGGATTATCTCCATTTTGCCCGCCTCGATCTTCGAGAAATCGAGTATATCGTTGACAAGCCCGAGCAGAGTCGAACCTGCGGTGCGTATGCTGTTGGAGTATGCGAGGATGTTCTTGTCCTCGCATTCGCGCAGTATCATCTCGTTCATTCCGAGAACGGCGTTTATCGGCGTTCGTATCTCATGGGACATATTGGAAAGGAACGAGGATTTCGCCTCACTTGCGGCAAGGGCGCGTTCGGACATATCTATGAGTGCGTCTCTGTCCTTCTTTTCCGCGTCGATGTCCTCGGCAAGCCACAGAACGTGTGAAAGGCGTCCTGCGCTCGTGCGCTGAGACACGAGGAACCGAATTCTTATCCACTTCTTTGTCTTGGTAAGAAATTCGAGCGCTACGGTGCCGGTATTGCCGAGACGGTTTTCGAGGGTACTGAAATTGATAAATCGCATGACTTCCTCAAGCGAAGAATCATCGGTGATCGCATCCATTACGATACGAATGGTGAACTGCGCGTCGGTACGCCTGTCACCGACAAGGTCATTCACTATCTTGTTCATGGATTTTATGATACTGAAAGAATCCGCGATAAGATCGACATCATAAACGACCATGTAGATGTTGGAAATGGAGGATACCTGGTAGTTAAGGTTCCTTGCGGTTGCCGAGAGCTCGTCGCGCTTTCTCTTCTCCTCGTCTATGCTCTCCGTAAGCCAGAGTATCTGCTCTATCTTGCCGTCATAGTTGCATTTTGAGATGACAAATCTTGCTCTGCACCATACGTTGTCGCGGTTGAGGAACTCCTCGGTGATCGTATTCGTCTCATCGAAGCGTTCTTCAAGCGTGCTGAAATCCACGAATTCCAGCATAGCGTCCAGAGATATTTCGTTTGTTGTGCGCTCGACCATTGCATACGCCGCGCTCTGGGCATTCTCGACCGTAGCGGCCATAAAGCCGGTTATATTTGCGACGTGGGTCTTTATCTCGCGCATGGTGTTGGACAAGAGGTCGATGTCATACATCGAGAAGTAGATGTTCGCAACGGACGAGATCTGCTCGTTCATGAGCTTAGCCGCTCCGAGCGTGAGGTCGCGTTCCTTCTTCTCCGCGTCGATATCTTCGACGAGGTACATTACGCGCTCGACATCGCCGGTCTTTGTTCTTTCGGACACGATAAAGCGGGCTCTGCGCCACTTGCCTTCCACACTCAGGAACTCATTCGTAATGGTATTGACGTTTCTGAGACGGTCGTTGAGGGTGTTGACATCCACAAATTCGAGCATACGATCTCTTGAAGAAGGGTCTGTATTCTTCTCATATATAGACCGTATCAGATTGCAGACATATGTTCTCTGATCTATGCCGCTGTCTGAAATGTGTTCCTTGTAAACATCGATATAACTGTTGTTTGAGATCTCGGTGAATGAATTGGTACGCATATTCAGCTCAAACATGGATACATAGATATCCGAGGTCGCGGCGATCTGTTTTTCCATAAGCCTGCGCTTTTTTTCGCCGCGCACCATGAAAAGCGTCATAGCGCTGCTTATCAGAAGCGATATCACGATAACAAGGATAACGGTATATGTCTGCCGGGACATCTGTTGATCATACCACTCTTTGCTGAAATCGACAGCAATGATGCCGGTAACTCTGCCATCCGAGCCGAATACGGGACTGTAAGCGCTGTAAAAAGAACCCCACGAGTCACTGTACGGCACGGCATCCACCGACGGAGTACCGAGGCTCGCGGCATGGAGCGCGTCGGTATACACCACGGGCGTGCCGTATGCTGCGGGATCTACAACGGTCGGGTCAAGACTGATAACGAAGCTGTCGTTTCCGAGAT